>NZ_JAYFNG010000054.1:0-2207 GCF_034933565.1 Raineyella sp. | reverse complement strand
CGATCGCCAGCAAGTCGGGCGTCGCGGCCTGCCCCTCCGTCATCACGGTCTTCTCCACCGGAACCAGTTCCGGCGGCGGCGCCTGGATCGTCCGCCCCGGCCGACGGGCACGGAACTGAGCCCTCCGGCGCTGACGCAGGGTGGCCAGCAGCCCGGCAGCGAGGACCCCACCCGCACCGGTGAGCCCGACCAGCAACCACGGGACCGGCGCCTCGGCGTCCTGATCGGTCGCCCCACTCGCCGGCGCCTTGTCCTTGGCCACATCCGTGGCCACGGTCGCCGAGGCAGACGGTGAGGGCGCCGCCGGGGCGCTGGATGGGGCGACTGGAACAGGGATAGCCCTCTCGGTCGCAGGCGACGTCTCGGCCACGGGTGTCGGGGTGAGGGTCGTGGGCGGAGCGGAGGCGTCTGGCGACGACGGCGAGATCCGGGATGACGGCTCGGCTCGTTCGGGTTCTGGGGAGGTGGGCAGGTCGGGCGTCGCCTCCGCAGCGGCCGGGATGAGCAGGTGCCAGCCGGGGAGGATGAGGTCCGGGTCGGTCAGGCGACGGCCGTCCGGCTGCGGAATCCCCCGAGTGGCCTCGAAGATCCGGGGCCACGCCTCGGCGTCGTCGAGGTGCTGCTGTGCGATCTCGCTCAGCGTGTCGCCCTTGACCACGGTGTATAGGGAATGCGCGTGGTCGCGCGTTGCCGTGGCCTGTCCGGCGGGCGCCAGCGCCACTGCGGGCAGTGTCAGCACCCAGCCCGGCCTGAGGAACTGCGCCTTGCCCCGCAGAAGATTGTTGTTGAGCTTGAGGATCTCGGGGTAGCGGCTCCCGGACCCCAGGTGGTGCTCAGCGATCGACCACAGAGTCTCACCTCGTTTGACCGTGTGAGTGACAGGTGCGGGGGCGGTCTCGACCAGCGCAACGGCTCTTGGCGTTCCCACGGACGCGGAGGGCGCGGGCGCCACACTCGCCGTCGCCGTGGCTACCGGGCTCGGGCTGCCCGGGACTGCGGATGCAGTCTCGATCCCCGTGGCCGGCACCGCGATGAACAGGAGCAGCGCTGCTGTCACGAGCCGGCGGGCCGGCGCCTGGGACCACTGGAGCCCCGGCAGCTTGGGCGGCTCCAGGCCTCGGAGCGCTGCGATTGCCTCCGTGAGGATCGTGACAGCGAGCAGTCCCCACACAACCCAGGCCGCGACTTTCAAGATCAGCACCGTCAGGTGGCCGTCATCCCGACTGGTGAGCGCCGCCCACCACCCGCCCAGGCCGGAAGGAGTCGGCCCCCACCCGAGGGCCAGCAGCACCGCAGGAAGCCCCACGAGGAGGGCAACGAGGGCGACGAAGGCAGCAAGACCGACCAGACGAGGGTGACGAGGCGGTGGGTTCATCGGGGAGCTCCGTTCACGACGCGCGACAGCAGGATGGTGGCGTCGCCGCTGACCGTCTTTGGCCCGATGCCTGCGGTTCCGAGGAACTTCGGCTGGTAGACGATGGTGACGTGCACCGACAGGGTGGTCGGTCCGGTGATGCTCACGCTGCCCTGGACGCCGGCGGCATGCAGGTAGGCCGTTGCGGCCGTTCGGGCGGCGGAGGTATCGATCTTTGGGGCTTGGCCGCGCATGATCTGGCTGGCTTGCACCTGGTTCGCGGCCGTTCGGCCGGCCTGCTGGGCGAGGTCGTGGGCGCGCTGCTGGGCGTTGACCTGCCCGGTGAGGTCGACGGTGATACCGATGACCATGGTGATCACGAGCGCGATCAACACCCCCCACACCGTGACCGAACCGCGCTCGTCGTGATGGCGCATCATCGCCCCCTGAACACATCGAGCGGACTCGTGACCGTCGCGCTGACGAGCCTGTCGGGCAGGCCGGGCAGTGCCAGTTCTGACAGCTCCACCGTGCAGTTCACCGTCGCGGCGACGCTGGCGGGGGTGCCCACCGGCTTGGCGAACCCGGAGGTGTCGAGGGTCACCGTCATCGACGCGCAGGTCAGCCCTTGGTTGGCCAGCGTGGCTCGTGCCGCCGCCACCGCCGACGTCTGGGCGGCGCCAGCAGTGCGGGCGATGGACGCCGCGCGTGGGGCGTCCGCGGCTGCCTGCTGGACGCTGCCGTGGGCCATGGCCACCCGCCCGCCGGCCACGGCGAACAGCAGCAGGAGCATGAGCGCCGGCACCAACAGGACCAGTTCGATCGCCGCGGAACCCCGCTCATCGGCGGCCGC
>NZ_JAYFNG010000053.1:0-75597 GCF_034933565.1 Raineyella sp. | reverse complement strand
CGGCGCCGCCGCGTCGGCCGGGCCCCGCCCGTCGCGTGGCGCCACCCGCCGGGCCGCGACGATGGTCGTCCTGGCCGTGGACCACCCCGACATTGAGGAGTTCGTGGAAACGAAGGCGCGCGAGGAGGACAAGATCCGCGCCCTGCGCGACGCCGGCTTCGACATGGACCTCGACGGCCGGGACATCGTCTCGGTCCAGTACCAGAACGCCAACAACTCGGTGCGAGTCTCCGACGAGTTCATGCGCGCGGTCGAGGACGGCGACGAGTTCGGCCTGCGGGCCCGGCTCACCGGCGACGTGATCGACACTGTCGACGCCCGGGAGCTGTTCGGTAAGATCGCCCAGGCTGCCTGGGAGTGTGCCGATCCCGGACTGCAGTACGACGACACCATCAACGACTGGCACACGAACCCCGAGACCGGCCGGATCACCGCGTCCAACCCCTGCTCGGAGTACATGAGCCTCGACAACTCGTCGTGCAACCTCGCCAGCCTCAACCTGCTCAAGTTCCTGACCGACGAGGGCACTTTCGACGTCGAGCGTTTCGTCAAGGCCGTCGAGATCATCATCACGGCGATGGACATCTCGGTGACGTTCGGCGACTTCCCCACCGAGGCGATCGCCGAGACGACCCGCAACTACCGCCAGCTCGGCATCGGCTACGCCAACCTCGGTGCCCTGCTGATGGCCACCGGACATGGCTACGACTCCGACGGTGGGCGGGCACTCGCCGCTTCGATCACCTCGCTGATGACCGCTGCTGCGTACCGCCGCTCGACCGAACTGGCCGCCATCGAGGGCCCGTACAACGGCTATGCCCGCAACGCGGACGCCCACCAGCGGGTGATGCGCAAGCACCAGGCCGCCAACGACGAGTTGCGTACGGTCAACGAGATGGACGTGACCCTGCACCAGGTCGCCACCCAGGAGTGGGAGAAGGTCGTCTCCCTCGGCGCCCAGAACGGCTTCCGCAACGCCCAGGCGTCGTTGCTCGCGCCGACCGGCACCATCGGTTTCATGATGGACTGCGACACCACCGGCATCGAGCCGGACTTCTCGCTGGTCAAGTTCAAGAAGCTGGTCGGCGGCGGTTCGATGCAGATCGTCAACCACACCGTGCCGCGTGCCCTGGCCAAACTGGGATACGCCGAGGAGACGGTTGAGGCGATCATCTCCTACATCGCCGAGCACGGACATGTGGTCGACGCCCCCGGCCTGAGGGCTGAGCACTACGAGGTCTTCGACTGCGCGATGGGCCAGCGGGCGATCCGTCCGATGGGCCATGTCCGGATGATGGCCGCGGTGCAGCCTTTCCTTTCCGGGGCCATCTCGAAGACCGTGAACCTTCCCGAGTCGGCCACCGTCGAGGACATCGCCGACGTCTACATGCAGGGTTGGAAGCTCGGCCTGAAGGCCTTGGCCGTGTACCGCGACAACTGCAAGGTCGGCCAGCCGCTGTCGACCGGCAAGAAGGCGGACAAGGCCAAGAAGGTCGTCGAGCCGCAGGTCCAGATCGAGTACCGTCCGATCCGCAAGCGCCTGCCCAAGAAGCGTCCGAGCTTCACCACCTCGTTCACGGTCGCCGGCGCCGAGGGGTACATGACCACCGGTTCCTACCCCGACGACGGGCTGGGGGAGATCTTCCTGAAGCTCGGCAAGCAGGGGTCGACCCTCTCCGGCGTGATGGACGCGTTCTCGATCGCTGTGTCGATCGGTCTGCAGTACGGCGTGCCGCTGACGACCTTCGTGCAGAAGTTCACGAACCTGAAGTTCGAGCCGGCCGGGATGACCGACGACTCCGACATCCGGATGGCGCAGTCGATCATGGACTACATCTTCCGGCGACTGGCGCTGGACTACCTGTCGTTCGACGAGCGGGCCGAACTCGGCATCTACACCGCCGCCGAGCGGGCGCGCTACCTGGACACCGGCAGCTACCTGGACGAGTCGGAGTCGGCCGAGGACCTGCCGACGGCCACGTCCTCGACCACACCCACGCTCATGGTGGCCCCGCTCACCCTCGGGTCCGGCGGGAGCTCGACTGCTGTCTCACCGACGACTGCCTCGGCCTCCGGCCGACCGGCGACCACCGGCGGATCCACCTCGGCCATGCGTGAATCGGTGCAGGTGGGCGAGCGACCCGCCCCGCACGATGCCCGGACGAGCGCCGAGCTGATGGAGGAACTGACCGGGACCTCGGTCGACGCGCCGCTCTGCCTCACCTGTGGCACCAAGATGCGCCCCAGCGGTTCCTGCTACGTCTGCGAGGGATGCGGCTCGACCAGCGGCTGCAGCTAGGACGGGGCATCGGGTCCGCGGACCTGATCCAGGGGCACCGTCGCCACCGGGCGACGGTGCCCTCTCGTCGTTCTACGGCCGTCACCGGTCGGGTCCGAGGCGCTATGATCTGACTGTCCGCCCATATACCCCCAGGGGTATGTAATCGAGAGAGTGTCATGATCAAGAACATCGGCAGCACCGACCGCCTCATCCGCTTCGTCCTCGGCCCGATCCTGATCGTGGTGGCCTTCGTCCTCGGCGTCACGTCCGTTGCCGGCATCGTGCTGGGCATCCTCGGTGTGGTGCTCATCGGGACCGCCGCCGTACGCACCTGCCCGCTGTACCTCCCCTTCGGGCTGCGCACGACGCCGAAGCAGTGAACCCTCCGGGGACTATTCCCAACGAATCTCCTCCGGCGCCCGGTCCGGCCGCCACCCGCGCCAGACCGGGTGCCGGAACCGGCCGGTCGCGGTGACCTCCCCGTAACGGACCTCCGCCACGAGACGTGGTTCGACCCAGTGCGGCCCGGCGCGCTCGCTGTCCGGGACTTCCACCGGCGGATCCTCCCGGGCGAGGGGACCCAGGAGCGCAATGGCCTCCTGCCGGGCGCGTGCACCGAAGCCGGAACCGACCCGCCCGGTGTAGACGAGTCGCCCCGCGGAGTCGGGCACCGCGGTCAGCACCGCAGCCAGGTCCCGGCCGTCGGCCCCGGGACGCCACCCGATCACCACCACCTCCTGGCTGCGCAGGTGCTTGATCTTCAGCCAGTCGGTGGAGCGTACGCCGGGACGATAGGTGGAGCGGCGGCGCTTGGCGACGATCCCCTCCAGTCCGAGTCCGGCCGAGACCGCCATCGCTGCTGTCGCCGGTCCGGGGTGTGCGGGCGGGACGAGCACGTGGTGTCCCGAAGGCAGGAGATGCCCCAGCAGCTCGCGGCGTTCGTCGTACGTCGCAGCGGTGAGGTCGCGCCCTGAGGCCTCCAGCAGGTCGAAGACCATCAGGCTCACCGGCACCTCCTCGTACAGCCGGTTCACGTCCCCCGCGCCGGTGAGATTCATCCGCACCTGCAGCAGTCCGAAATCCGGTCGGCCCGCTCGCCCGATGGCGACCACCTCGCCGTCGACCACGAGGTCCTGACGGGCCAACGTCCCCAGCTCCGACAGCTCGGGGTAGGTCGCGGTGACGTCCCGGCCGGTCCGGCCGGTCAGTCGTACGGACCGTCCGGTGGTCCGCGCCAGCACCCGGATGCCGTCCCACTTCATCTCGTACGCCCACCCCTCGCCGGTCATCAGCCCGAGCGTCCCGGCGGTGGCGAGCATCGGGGCGTACGTCCGTTGGGGCAGATCCGGTCCCGGGGACGTTGACGGAGCCGGTCCCGGGGACGTTGACGGATCCGAGCTGGGGGAGTCCCACGGAGCCGGCCCGGCCGACGTCGCCACCGGGACCATCGCCACCGAGGCCACTCCGGGAGGCGCAGCCGCAGGTCCGGCCGCCGAGCGCGTGTCGGCCGCCGGAGGTCGGGCGATGGGACGTGTGTCGCCGCCCGCAGGCCCAGCCCCGGGAGGCTCGGCCTTCGCAGGTCCTGCGCCCGGACGTGTGTCGGTCGCTCCGGCCGGGGGTGCGGCGGCGGGGGCGTCCCGGAGTCGGTCCAGCACCTCGGTCATCGTCAGCTGGGCGAGTGCAGGATCGTCGAGCTCGTCCCATGCCCGGGGTGCGGCGACGGTCGGCGTCAGCCGGCCACGCAACGACCACGGGCAGATGGTGGTCTTGCGGCCGTTGTTCTGCGACCAGTCCAGGAACACCCGACCGGTCCGCAGCGACCGGCGCATCTGGTCGACGACCAGACCGGGCAGCTCCTCCGCCAGGGCCCGCGCGAGGGCCCGGGCGACGCCGCTGACCTGATCCGACGACGCGGTGCCGGGCAGGGCGGCATAGAGGTGCAGACCCTTCGAGCCGGAGGTGACCGGGGTGGTGTCGAGGCCCATGTCGGCCAGGATCAGGCGCGCCTCGCGCGCGACCCGGACACACTCCCGCAGGCCCACGCCCGGCCCCGGGTCGAGATCCAGGACGAGGCGGTCGGGCGGTCGCGGCACGCCGTCCGGGCCGAAGGACCACTGCGGCACGTGCACCTCGAGGGTGTCCATCTGGGCCAGCCACGCCAGGGTCGCCGGGTCATTGACCAGGGGGTAGGCGATCACCCGGTCGGCGTGCGGGATGTCGCGTCGGGCCACCCAGTCCGGGGCGCCGCGCTCGAGCTGCTTGGTGAAGAACGCCTGGCCCGGTGCCTCTGCGGTGCCGACGCCGTGCACCCAGCGCTTGCGACTGGCCGGGCGGTCGTGCGACCAGGCGACGAGCCGGTCCGCCACAGCCAGGTAGTAGTCGAGGACGTCGGCCTTCCGGGTGCCGGTCGACGGATAGAGGATCTTGTCCGGATGGGTCAGCATGATCGTCCGGCCGCCGACCTCCACCTTGACCGGTCTGCCCGCCATCGCACCTCCATCGCCCGCCGTTACTGGTCACTGTATGTTTCGCCGATCACATCTGTCGGGTTCAATGGAGTCATGAGGTCGATGTGGGCCGGAGCGATCGCCTTCGGACTGGTCAATGTGCCGGTGAAGCTGTACACCGCCGCGTCGTCGCATGACGTCCCGCTGCATCAGGTCCATCACGCCGACGGCGGGCGGATCCGCTACCAGCGCCGCTGCGAGACGTGCGGCGAGATCGTCGGGTACGAGCACATCGACAAGGCGTACGAGGCCGACGGCCGGCGGGTCGTGCTGACCGAGGCCGAGCTCGAGGCACTGCCCGCCGAGGCGGCCCACGAGATCCAGGTGCTGCAGTTCGTGCCCAGCGAGCAGATCGATCCGCTCACCCTCGGCACCGCCTACTACCTGGAGCCGGACAAGAAGGCGGCCAAGCCGTACCTGCTGCTGCGGTCGACCCTGGAGCAGACCGCCCGCACCGCGGTGGTCAAGTACGCCCTGCGGCAGCGGACCAGGCTCGGCGTCCTGCGGGTGCGCGGTGACCTGATGGTGCTGCAGTCCTTGCTGTGGGCCGACGAGGTGCGCGAGCCGGAGTTCGCCGGCCAGGTGCCGACCGCGCCGGTGACCGCGGCGGAGCAGGCGATGGCCAATCTGCTCGTCGCGCAGCTGTCCGAGGACTTCGATCCCTCGATGTACGTGGACGACTACCAGGTGCAGCTCAGGGAACTCGTCGAGGCCAGGCTCGCGGCCGACGAGGGCGTGATCACCGCTGAGCCGGCCCCGGCACCGGCGGCCACCGGCGGTGAGGTGATCGACCTGATGGCGGCACTGCAGGCCTCCCTCGAGCGCAAGCGGGGCGGCTCGCGTGACTGGGCGGCGGAGACCACAGCCGCCGACAGGGCCACGGCGGACGGTCCCGCTGCAGGCAGGGCCGCAGAGGGTGGGGAACACCGGGCGACCCGGGGGTGACCGCACAGCCGTACGGATCCACAGGAGTCGGCATCGGTCCGGTGCCCCAGGAGCATCTCGCGACCCGAGGGTGACCGAACAGCCGTACGGATCCACCCCGTCGACCGCCGGGACATCCGTACGATGGGGACCATGACAGCCGCTGCCGGGCCGGGATCCGCGGAACCGTCGACCGGCACCGGCACCGGGTCCGGTGCCGGGCACTCGGGCCTCACCCGGCTGCTCCCGGGGGTGCAGGTGCTGCGCCACTATCAGCGCCGCTGGCTGCGCGGTGACCTATTGGCCGGCGTCACGGTGGCCGCCTACCTCGTCCCCCAGGTGATGGCGTACGCCGGGGTCGCCGGCCTGCCGCCGGTGACGGGGCTGTGGGCGATCGTGGGTCCCCTGGCCCTCTACACGTTCCTCGGCAGTTCCCGACAGCTGTCGGTCGGCCCGGAGTCCACCACGGCCCTGATGACCGCCACCGCGATCGCCACCCTGGCCCCGGACGCCGACCCGCGGCAGCGCGCGACCCTGGCCGCGGTCCTCGCCCTCACCGTCGCGATGGTGTGTTTCGTCGGCTGGGCGAGCCGGCTGGGCTTCCTCTCCCAGTTCTTCTCCAAGCCGGTCCTGCTCGGCTACATGACCGGGATCGCCGTGCTGATGATCATCAGCCAACTGGGCCGGACGACCCGGATCGCCACCGACGGGCGTAGCACCTACCGGGAAATCAGCAGCCTGGTCGCCAACTCCGCCCAGTTCCACTGGCCGACCGCCGTGCTGGCCGTCGCCGTCCTGGCCGCCCTGCTGCTGATGGAGCACTTCGCGTCGCGGTGGCCCGGGCCGCTGATCGCGATGGTCGTCTCGGCGGGGGTGGTGGCCGCCCTCGGCCTCACCGGCGCCGGGATCGGGGTCGTCGGCCAGGTGCCCGCGGGGCTGCCCCCGTTCGGCCCGCCCGATTTCAGCGGCATCCCCTGGCGCGAGATGGTCCCCGTCGCGGTCGGGGTGGGGCTGGTCGGCTACACCGACAACGTGCTCACCGGCCGTTCGTTCGCCACCCGGCAGGGCCGGGAGATCGATCCGGACCAGGAGTTCCTCGCCCTGGCGGCGGCGAATGCGGCGGCGGGTCTGTCCGGGGGGTTCCCGGTCAGCAGCAGCGGCAGTCGTACGGCCCTGGGGGCGGCGATGGGCAGCCGGACACAGCTGGCGTCGGTGGTGTCACTGGCCTGTGTCCTGGCGACCCTGTTCTTCCTCGGGCCGGTGATCGGAGCGTTCCCCTCGGCGGCGCTCGGGGCAGTGGTGATCTTCGCGGCCCTGAAGCTGATCGACCTGCGGGAGTGGCGGCGGGTCGCCCGGTTCCGGCGCAGCGAGCTGATCCTGGCCATCCTCACCGCCGCCGGAGTGATCGCCTTCGACGTGCTGATCGGGATCGCCATCGCGGTCGGCCTGTCCATCATCGACCTGCTCCGCAGGCTCACCGCGCCGGCGGAGGCGGTGCTCGGGCGGGTCCCCGGCACACCCGGCATGTACGACACAGCCGACACCCCGGCCGCCCAGCCGGTGCCCGGGCTGGTCGTCTACCGCTACGACGCACCGCTGTTCTTCGCTAACTCGGTCGACTTCCGTCGCCGTGCGCTGCAGGCGGCGCTCTCGGCCGACACCCCGACCCGCTGGTTCCTGCTGAACGCGGAGGCGAACGGAGAGGTCGACCTCACGGCCGGCGACGAGATGGAACAGCTGCGCCGGATGCTGGACGAGCACGGCATCCGGTTCGCCATCGCCCGGCTCAACGAGGAGGCCATCGCCCAGCTGGAGCGGGCCGGGATCATCGATGCGGTCGGCCGCGACTATGTGTTCCCCACCCTGCCGACCGCGATCTCGGCGTACGAGGAGTGGTCCCGACACCATCCCGTCGCGTCCTCCGACGCTCCCCGGTCTCCGGCGGAGGGCCCCAGCGGCCCGGACGGCCCGGAGGAGCCTCCGGTCACTTCCAGGTGATCGCCGGACCGGTCCCCGACAGGTCCGCGGCGAAGGTCGCGTCGTAGCGGTAGTCCTGCCGGACGACCCCCTCGACGTCCCCGTTCCTGGCGGAGGCGTCGAGACGGTAATGCAGGGTCACCTGCCCGGTGGCGCCTCCGGTGGTCGGGTCGAAGGACACCGTCGCCGCCGACCAGGGGGCGTCCAGCAGGGTGTACCGGATCGTGGCCGGATCGATGGTGATCGAGGACCCGGTCGAGATCGCGATCGGGCAGCCCGCCGGGGTCAGCGACTGCTGGTCCAGGCATGCGGAGAGTGACTCTCGCGCCGCGTCGGTGATCCGGCTGCGGGCCTGCGCCGACAGCCCTGGTGACCCTCCGGACCACTTCATCGATGCCGCGGCCAGCGGATCGGGAGCGGTCACCACCAGGCTCGACTCGGCCAGGGTCACGAAGGGTGACGTCGTGCCGATCCGGTAGCTGCCGGGGAACAGGTCCACAGTCGTCGTGCCCGGCGCCTTCCCGTCGACGGTACGGGGCGGGGCCCCACCGCCCAGGTCGACCCTGGCAGTCACCGCCGCCATCTTCCAGTGCGAGCCCACCCTGGAGACCGGCAGGGCGACGTCGACCGCGGAGCTGCCGACGAGGTAGTGCACCGCCACCGTCCCGGTGTCGCCGATGAGGTGCTTGGCCCGGTCCTGGGCGATGGTCGCCTCGCCGATCCTGATGCCGGAGACTCCGCCGTTGTCGCGGGCGGCCCCCAGGGCCTCGTCAGTCAGCAGGGACGCATCGTGGGGGCGTTCTGCCGCCGTGTCGAGTGCGGCCGCCGCATCGGCGTCGCGCAGTGCACCCAGGTACCTCTCGGTGACCTGCCGGGCCGCGGACCGGTCGGCCGCCAGCCGAGCGTCGTACTGCTGCGCCCGGAAATAGCCCCAGAGGAAGAACGCTGCCCCGACGATGAGCACCAGGGCTACCGCAACACCGATCAGCACTCCTGGCCGGTGCCGTCGTCGGTGGGCAGGGGGCCGTGATGCGGCACGGGCCGGGGCCCGCGATCCGGCATGGGCAGGGCCGCGGGTGGGCGCGCGATGTGGGGTCGGAGCCGACACCGGGCCGGGAGCCGATGGCCGGTCGACGGTGACGGCAGGCATCACGACCGTTCGTGGCGCACCAGGATCTGCGGCGGGTGCCGCGGCCCGATCCGGGGTGGGTCGCCCGGCCCGATCCGGAGTGGTCTGCGCGGACGACCGTCCCCACACCGGTGCCGGGGCACTCACCGGATCGGCGCCGAAGGGGGCCGCCGGGGGCAGCCCCGGCCTTCCGGGGGGCGGCGTCGACGGCTGCTGGGGAGCTGTCATGGTGCCAGTATCTCAGCTCGCACCGGGCCGGCCTCCCGGTCGACGGTGACAGCGGTGTGCCCGGGCCCGCCCCGGTGGCGGCGGTGCGCCCGGGTCCGCGGGCCGGCCTCCGGTGGGGCACCCGTGCCCCGGCTCCGGTGGGGGTACCGGTGCCGCGGGGCGGCCCCGGCCTACAGTGGGAGGCCGTGCAGGGTGTGTTGTCGGGCTTCTTCGTCATCGGGGTCGTCGTCGGGGTGGGCTACCTGATGGCACACCTCGGTGTCTTCACCGAACAGACCCAGAACATGCTCGGCACGCTGTCCTTCTACGTCGCCATGCCGGTGCTCTTCGTGACGATGATGGCGAAGGAGGACATTTCGGCCGTCCTCTCGGCCGACCTGGCCGCCTCACTGGTGTCCATCGCCGCGATGATCCTGGTGTGGGTGGCGGCGGCGCGGTTCGTCTGGAAGCTGCCGATGGCCGAGACGGTCACCGGCGCATTCGCATCGGCGTACGTCAATGCGGGCAACCTCGGGCTGCCGATCGCCACCTACGTCCTTGACTCACCCACCCGGGTGGTGCCGGTGATGCTGACCCAGCTGCTGTTCCTCCAGCCGGTCGGGCTGGCCCTGCTCGACCTCAGCACCGGCACCGAGGTGCGTTTCACCGTCCGGGCCTTCGTCGGCCGCTTCCTCCGCAACCCGCTGACGATCGCGACCCTGGTCGGGGTCCTGCTGTCGGTGCGGGGGATCCGGATCCCCGCCCTGCTCGAGGCGCCGCTGTCCATGATCGGTGCGATGGCGGTGCCCGGGGTGCTGATGGCCTTCGGCATCTCGCTGCGGCTCGGCCCGCGGCCGGACCGTGGCGCGGGCCCGGTCCTCGCCCTCCAGACCACCCTGAAGCTGGTCGCGATGCCACTGGTGGCCTGGGCCTTCGGTCACTTCGTGATGCGGCTCGATCGGCCCGACCTGCTGGCGGTGACGGTCATGGCCGGGTTGCCGACCGCCCAGAACGTCTTCGTGATCGCCACGACGTACGGTCGTGGGGTGGTGATGGTGCGCGACGCGATCTTCGTGTCGACCGTGCTGTCGGTGCTGAGCATTTTCGGGATCGCTGCTCTGCTGTCGTGACGTGCCCCCGTCGGTGCGCTAGTTTCGGGCCGTGCCCCAGTACGGAGACTTCGACCTCGATCGCAGCATCGCCCAGGCCTGGGACGAGTTCGAGCTGCGCCTCGCCGAGGTGATCTCGGTGATCGATGACTCCGCCGACTTCACCATCGGCTGCGTGGCCGTGGACGAGAGCCAGGTGCCGTACGTCATGTTCACCGCCGTGGACCGCACGACGATCCGGGCGGAGGCCTCCAGCAACTCGGTGCTCGGCGAGGACTACCAGCTCGGGTCGGAGGAACTGGCCCTGATGGAGCGTCTCGGCTGGTCGGCGCCGACCAACGAGGGGCCGCGCCCGACGGCGAACTTCTGGATGGAGATGGACCAGGAGGCCTCCGACCGGCTCGCTGCCGCCGCGGTGGGGGCGTTGCGGGACGTCTTCGGCGTCCAGCATCCGGTGTTCCTGGCCCCTGATCACCTCGCCGAGGTGCTCACCCCGCGTCCGGAGCCGTTGGCCGGGGCGACGGAGTTCGATGCCGAGGATGTGATGGCCATCATCCCGGTCGACACCCAGCACCTCAACGACATGATCGAGGCCGAGCTCACCGAGATGTTCGGTCACGCGCCGCTGCGCGACCACGAGGGCGACATCGCGCTGCGGGTCGGGTCGGCGATGCTCTTCCTGCGGGTCTCCCAGGATGGGCGTGAACTGATCCTCTTCTCGGTGATCGTCCACGACGTGGCGGGTCGGTCACGGGCGGCAGAGGTGCTCAACGACCTCAACGCGGACGCCCGGATGGTCAAGTTCCACCTGGTCCGGGACAAGGTGTTCGCCAGTCTGTCCGTGCTCACCCACCCGTTCGTCCCGGCCCACCTTCATCAGGCGGTACGGATCATGAGCGACATCGCCGACGGCATCGACGACGAACTCGCCCACAAGCTCGGCGGTCACACCACGTTCGAGGTCGAGTGAAGCGACCCGGCTCCAGTAGCATCGGACGAGAAAAGACGGAGGAGGACCATGCACGAAGGCATGTTCGCGGCGCTCGACCCTGATGACTGTCGCGCCCTGTTGCGGACCCAGGAGGTCGGCCGGGTGGCCTGGACCTCCCCGGTGGCGGGACTGCTGATCCTGCCGGTCAACTACGTGGTGCGCAACGGCATGGTGGTCTTCCGTACGTCGCGCGCGTCGGTGCTCGCCGAGCTCGCCGAGGGTCACGAGGTGTCCTTCCAGGTGGACGACATCGACGTCTCGACGGGCAACGGCTGGAGCGTGATGCTGCAGGGCGTCTCGTCCACACCGGCCGACGAGGCCCAGCTCACGGCGCTGCGGGCGGACGGCCCGATGCCGTGGGCGAAGGGGGACCGTGATCTGTTCATCACAGTGCAGGTGCGCGAAATCAGCGGACGCGTGGTGGACCGCGAGGAGAAGTGACAGACTCGACAACAGGAGGCAGTGATGAGTGAATCAGATTCCCGTGGTGTCGTCCTGGTCGGTGTCGACGGATCTCCGGACGCCAACCGAGCTCTCTCGTACGCCCGGGGGGCGGCCGAACTGCGTGGCGATGACCTGTTGATCGCCCATGTCGTGGATGACGCGATCCTGGCCGGGGCCTGGGGAGTCGTCTACGACCCGACCGTGCTGCACGAGGCCGGGATGCAGGTCGTCAGCGAGGCGTCCGAGGCCGCGCAGGCCGAGGGGTTCCCCGCCGACCGGATCCGCACCGAGGTCGTGATGGGCAATGCCACCGCTGCGCTCACCAAGCTGTCGCGGACCGCCGACCTGCTCGTCGTCGGCCGACGTTCGCTGTCCGGTCTGGAGCGGATCTTCGTCGGCTCGACCAGTGTCGGCGTGGCCGCCACCGCCCATTGCCCGGTGGTGATGATCTCCGCAGCGTCGTCGCCGGGCGCGACCGGTCGCGAGGGGCGGATCGGTGTCGGGGTCGACGCCACCGCCAACGGTGCCGCGGCGCTGTCCGCGGCGTTCGCCGAGGCCGCGCTGCGCAAGGTGGCCCTCGAGGTCATCCACGTCTGGGACGTGCCCGGCGCGGTCCGTCGCACCGGTGACCACGCCGTCGACGTGGCCGGTGCCGCTGCCGAGGGCGGCGTCCAGGCGCTGCTGGCGCCGCTGCAGAAGCGCTACCCCGACGTCACCGTGACCAGCCACGTCGTCCAGGGCCACCCGGTGAAGGAGATGGTCGCCCGTTCCAAGGAGCTCGATCTGCTCTGGTTGGGTGTGCACACGACGGCCGGGTTCGGTGTCGGGGGCGTGGTCCGCGGCGTGATGGCCCATGCCGAGTGCCCGCTGGCGCTGATCCGCGACCGTGCCGAGGAGATCGGCCCGCTCGATGAGGAAGAGATCAGGGGAGGCCAGCCCTCCTGAGCCCCACCATCACCTTCCCCGCGGAGCTGCCGATCAGCGCGCGGGTGGACGACATCGCCGCAGCTCTGTCACAGTCCCAGGTCGTCATCGTCGCCGGGGAGACAGGATCGGGCAAGACCACGCAGCTGCCGAAGCTGTGCCTGCAGCTGGGTCGTACGCGGATCGCGCACACCCAGCCGCGACGGCTCGCTGCGCGCACCGTGGCGGAACGGATCGCCGAGGAGATGGCGGTCGAGCTCGGTGACGAGGTCGGCTACCAGGTCCGGTTCACCCGCAAGGCGCAGCGTGAGACGGCCCTGACGGTGATGACCGACGGCATCCTGCTCGCCGGGATCTCCCACGACCGCGACCTGCGGTCGTGGGACACGATCATCATCGACGAGGCCCACGAGCGGTCGCTCAACATCGACTTCTTGCTCGGCTATCTCAAGCAGCTGCTGCCACGCCGCCCCGACCTGAAGGTCATCGTCACCTCCGCCACCATCGACACCGAGCGGTTCAGCCGGCACTTCGACGACGCCCCGGTGATCGAGGTGTCGGGACGTACGTATCCCGTTGAGCTGCGCTATCGCCCGCTGGTCGATGCCGGGGCCGATGACGAGGGCCGCCCGGCGGTGGAGAAGGACCAGAACGAGGGGATCTGCGACGCGATCCGCGAGCTGTCGGCCGAGGGCCCCGGGGACATCCTCGTCTTCCTGTCCGGGGAGCGGGAGATCCGCGACGCCGCCGAGGCGATCAGCGACCTGAAGCTGCCGCGCACCGAGGTGCTGCCGCTGTACGCCCGGCTGTCGGCCGCCGAGCAACACCGGGTCTTCACCCCGCACACCGGCCGGCGGGTCGTGCTCGCCACCAATGTCGCCGAGACCTCGTTGACCGTCCCCGGGATCCGCTACGTCATCGACCCCGGCACCGCCCGGATCTCCCGCTACTCCACCCGGACCAAGGTGCAGCGGCTGCCGATCGAACCCGTCTCGCGGGCCTCGGCCGATCAGCGGGCCGGCCGGTGCGGCCGGGTCGCACCGGGCATCTGCGTCCGGTTGTACTCGGAGGAGGACTATCTGTCCCGCCCCGAGTTCACCGAGCCGGAGATCCTGCGGACCAACCTCGCCTCGGTCATCCTGCAGATGGCCGAGGTACGGCTGGGTGACATCGAGGGCTTCCCGTTCGTCGAGGCGCCGGAGTCGGTGCAGATCACCGACGGCATGCGGCTGCTCGACGAACTGGGGGCGCTTGCCCCGCAGGCCACCCGGTCCCGGCCCCGGCTGACCCGGCTCGGCCACCAGCTGGCCCGGATCCCGCTCGATCCCCGGATGGGCCGGATGCTGCTGGCGGGGGAGCACTACGGCTGCCTGCGCGAGATGGTCGTGCTGGTCGCCGGCCTCACCATCCAGGACCCCCGGGAACGGCCGCGCGAGCAGCGGGAGAAGGCCGATCAGCTGCACCGGCGGTTCTGGGCACCGATGCCGGCCGAGGGGACGTCGACGGCCGGCGACGGACCGGCCCCGGAGCCCGACGGGTCGGACTTCGTCGCGCTGCTGCGGCTGTGGGACTACCTGACCACCCGCCGTCGGGAGATGTCCGGCAACGCCTTCCGGCGGATGTGCCGCGAGGAGTTCCTCAACTACCTGCGGATCCGTGAGTGGCAGGACCTGCAGAACCAGCTGCGTGACATCTGCCGCGACCTGGGCCTGAACCGCAACCAGCAGGCGGCCGACGCCGACCGGGTGCACATCGCGGTGCTGACCGGCCTGTTGTCGCACATCGGCCTGGCCGATCTCAAGGACGAGAAGAAGCACCGCCCTCGCGACGGCCGGGGCCGGATCCGTCGCGGCCCGCGGGAGTATCTCGGCGCCCGGGGCGCCCGGTTCGCGATCAACCCGGGCTCCTCCCTCGCCAAGCACCCGCCGGAGCTGGTGATGGCCAACGAGCTGGTCGAGACCACCCGGTTGTGGGCCCACACCGTCGCGGGGATCCGCGCCGACTGGGTGGAGGAGGTCGGCGGCCACCTGCTCAAGCGGCACTACGCCGAGCCGCACTGGTCGATGCGCGCCGGCCAGGCGGTGGCGTACGAGACCGCCAGCCTGTACGGGGTCCCGGTGATCGCGCGCCGTCAGGTGTCGTACGCCCGGGTCGACCCGGTCGCCGCGCGGGAGATCTTCATCCGCTCCGCCCTGGTCGAGGGGGAGTGGCACACCCGGCACCACTTCTGGTCCCGCAACGAGGAGACCCGCCGGCGGGCCGAGGAGCTCGAGGAGCGGACCCGCCGCCGCGACATCGTCGTCGACGACCAGGCGATCTTCGACTTCTACGACGCCCGGATCCCCACCGACGTGTGCACGGTGGCAGGGTTCGACGCCTGGTGGCGGACCAAGCGCCGCGAGGCGGACACCTTCCTCGACCTGGCCCTCGAGGACATGGTGCAGGACAGTGCCGACCTCGGCCGGGCCGGCGACTTCCCCGACACCTGGCAGGTGGCGGGGCACACCCTGGCCGTGGAGTACGTGTTCGACCCGGGGGCCGGTGCCGACGGGGTGAGCGTACGCGTCCCGCTGCCGGTCCTCAGCGAACTGCCCGCCGCCCCGTTCAGCTGGCAGGTGCCCGGACTGCGGCTCGACCTCGTCACCCAGCTGATCCGCTCCCTGCCCAAGGCCCAGCGCACCCGGGTGGTGCCGGCCCCCGACTGGGCCCGGCGGCTGCTCGCCGAGCTCGACGAGGACATCACCGCCGGGCCGGTCGACCCGGCGGCCACCTCCCTCACCGCCGCGCTCGGGCGCCGGCTGGCCGCCGACGTGGGCCTGCGCGTCGCGCCCGCCGACTGGGATCCGGCCCGGCTGCCCGATCACCTGCGGGTCACCTTCGTCGTCGTCCGCACCGACCATGGCGATGGCGGTCCGGCCACCGAGGTGGAGATGGCCCGGGGCAAGGACCTCGCCGCGCTCCAGCAGGACCACACCCGTTCGGTGGCGGCGACCCTGTCGAAGGCTTCCCGTACGGCCGGACACGCCGGCTCGGTCACCTGGGCGTTCGGCACCTTGCCGCGGGAGGTGACGGTGGCGCGCGGAGGCACCCGGGCCACCGGCCATCCGGCCCTGGCCGACGAGGGCGCCACCGTCGGCAGCGTCGTGCAGGACACCGCCGCCCATGCCGCGACCAGCCACCGGGCCGGTCTGCGCCGGCTGGTCCTGCTCAACACGCCGGACCCGACCCGGTGGGTCGTCTCCCACCTGCCCAACCCGGACAAGTTCGCCCTCGGCTCCAGCCCGTACGCCTCGGTGCCCGAGCTGCTCGCCGACGCCCGGCTGAAGTCGGTCGGCGATCTGGTCGCCCGGGTCGTCGATCCGGTCGACATCCGCGACGAGCGGGCGTTCGCCGCCCTCTGCGACACCGTACGACAGGACAACGCCGATCACATGCGCCACGTGGTGGCCGTGGCTGCCGAGATCCTGCGGGCCGACCAGCAGATCAGCCTTGCGCTGGCCTCGGTCATCGACCCCGATGTCCGCGCCGACGTCACCGAGCAGCGCGCCGCTCTGGTCTTCCCGGGATTCATCGCGGCCACCGACGACCCCTACTACGAGCGGCTCCCCGTCTATCTCAAGGCGATCGTCGCCCGACTGGCCGCCCTGCCGGGTGCCGCCGCCCGCGACAGCCGGGCGATGGAGACGGTGAACCTCCTCGAGGACGCCTACGCGGACCTGTGCGCGGGCCAACCCCCGGGTCGGCTCCCCGCCGACATCGAGGAAATCGGTTGGATGCTGGAGGAACTGCGGGTCAGCCTGTTCGCCCAGACCCTCGGCACCCGGATGACGATCTCCGCCAAGCGGGTCCGCAAGGCGCTCGAGCGCGCCACTGCCTGAATCCGGCCCGGCCACCGGGTCATCCGGCCCGGTTCTCGTCACCGGCTCCGCCTGATGGGTCGGCCCGGTTCTCGTCACCGGCGCCCGGGCACGGTTCCCGTCATCGGCCCTGGCCGGTGGGGTGGTCCGGCTCCGTCGCCGGCCCCGGCTGATGGGCGGGCGGGTACTGTGGGGACCATGTCCCCATCCCTCCCGCTGTACCGGACCCACCGCGATGGCTGGGCCGAGCTGGGTGGGAAGCGCCCGGTCCTGCTGCTCCTGCTGGACGGCGCGGGCAGCGCCGGGGAGCTGCAACAGGTCGTCGGCGACCACCTGCTCGGCCTGTTCAGTCACCGGCCGCTGGCCCGGTTCGACCTCGACCTGCTCACCCAGTACGCCGACCGGCGCCCGGAGCTCGACTTCGAGGACGGCCACTTCACCCGGACCCCTGCCCCGGAGCTGGTGCTCCAGGCGATGACCGATGCGGCCGGGGAGACCTTCCTGGCCCTGGTCGGGCCCGAGCCGATGCTGCTCTGGGACCGGGCGGTCGCCGCGGTGCTCGAGCTCATCGCGGCCCTGGACGTACGTCTGACGGTCAACCTCACCGGACTGCCGATGCGGGTCCCGCACACCCGGCCGCCGCAGGTCTTCACCCATTCGCCCGACCCGGAGCTGGTGCTGCACCCGTGGGACGCGTTCAGCGGCTCGCTGTCGGTGATGGCGACGTTCGGCACGTACCTGGAGGCGGTGCTCGCCGAGAAGGGCCATCGGACGCTGGGCATCGACGTGTGCGTGCCCTACTACCTGGGCAAGTCGGAGCACGTGGCCTCCGCCCTGGCGGCGCTGGAGGCGATCCAGGCCTCGTGCGGGCTCAACCTGGTGCCGGCGGAGCTGGAGGAGCGGGCGGTGGCGAACCGTGCCGAAATCGACCAGCAGGTTGCGGCGACCGAGAACGGTCCGGCGGTAGTGTCCATTCTGGAGTCGAACTACGACGAGTTCCGCACCTTGGTGGGCGACCTGCCCAGCGCGGACGAACTCGCCGAGGAGTTCGAACGATTTCTGGCCGAACACGACCGTCGCCGCGACACAGGGGACGGTGACACCCCGGAAGGATGATTCGGTGCCCAAGAGCATCCAAGACCTCGTCGACCTGATGCAGCTGGAGGAGATCGAGCCCGGTCTCTACCGGGGGCGCAACCCACAGTCGGGACTGCAGCGGGTGTTCGGGGGACAGGTGCTCGCCCAGGCCCTGGCCGCGGCCTACTTCACCGTGCCGCTCGACCGCCGGGTGCACTCCCTGCACGCCTACTTCCTCCGACCGGGCAAGTACGACGCCCCGCTGATCTACTACGTCTCCGCCGAGCGTGACGGCCGTACGTTCACCACCCGCTCGGTGACCGCGAAGCAGCACGGCAAGCAGATCTTCCGGCTCACCGCCTCGTTCAAGGTCCCCGAGGAGGGGCTCGAGCACCAGGACTCCCTGCCGCCGGACATCCCCGGCCCGGACGAGTGCCCCCGCCTCGACGGCGGGCCCGAGACCGAGCGGGTCTACCGGCGGATGGGCCTGCCGTTCCTCGATGTCGACGAGGAATGGGGCGTACTCGACATCCGCTGGGTGGGGGAGGCGAAGGAACACGCCGCACATCCGTCCGCCCAGCGCTTCTGGTACCGCACCAACGGGCGGATCCCGGACGTCGGCACCGATCCGGTGGTCAACCAGCGGCTGCACGACTGCATCCTGGCCTACCTGTCGGACGTGTCGCTGCTGACCACGACCCTGGTCAGCCACGGCGTGAGCTTCAGCCCCGAGCTGCTCGCAGTCTCGCTGGATCATTCGACCTGGTTCCACCGGCCGTTCCGGGTGGACGACTGGATGCTCTTCGAACAGGTCTCGCCGTCGGCGTCGATGGCCGTCGGGCTGGCCCTCGGCCGGGTGTTCCAGAACGGTGAACTGGTCTCGACCCAGGCCCAGGAGGGCCTGATCCGCAAAGCCTAGGCGGGCCGGCCCGGTGGCCGCGGGCGCCTCGGGGCCACCGGCCGGCGTCCCCCGGCCACCGGCCGGGCGCGCGATCCGGCCCGGCCGGGCATGCGATGAGATCCGGTGACCGGACCGGGAACGATGTTCGGCCGGGGAGGCAGTGCACTGGGCGCTGCCTCCCCGGCCGAATCTTTCTCGTAGCGACCGACCCGTGGTCGGTTGTCAGGCGGCCATCTCCTCGCTGCGGACGCGCAGCTGGGTGATCGCGTGCCGTTCGATCTGGCGGACCCGCTCGGCGGTGATGCCCCAGACCGCGCCGATGTCGGCGAGCTTGGCCTGGCGTCCGTCGAGCAGACCGTAGCGGCGCCGTACGACATCGGCCGAACGGTCGTCCAGGGTGGCGAGCAGTTCCTCCAGGAACGCGTGGTCCTCCGCGTCCAGGACGACCTCATCGGGGCCGGGCATCGGTTCCCGGGCGATCAGGTCACCCAGTGCCGTGTCACCGTCCTGCTCCACCGGCGCGTCGAGACTGACGTGGTCATGCCCGAAGCGGATCAGATCGACGACCTTCTCCTCCTCCAGCCCCATCTCGGCGGCGATCTCGGCCAGCTCGGGCTCGCGCCCGAGGGCACGCTCGAGCGTGCGGCGGACGGCCCCGACCTGGTTGACCTGCTCGGCCACGTGGACCGGCAGCCGTACGATGCGTCCCTGCTGGGCGATGCCGCGGGAGATCGACTGGCGTACCCACCAGGTGGCGTACGTCGAGAACTTGAATCCCTTGGCGTAGTCGAACTTCTCGACCGCCCTGATCAGGCCCGTGTTGCCCTCCTGGACGAGGTCGAGCAGCGGCATCTGGCCGCGGCCGTACTTCCGGGCGACCGAGACGACCAGACGCAGGTTGGCCTGGACGAACTGCTGCATGGCCTCCTCGCCCTCGGCGACGAGGAATCTGAGCTCTTCGACGCTCGGGCGCCGAAGGATGAGGCCGTCGCGCTCCGCGACGGCGGCCCGCCGGTCCGCCATGGTGACGTCTCCGGACAGGATGTGCTCGGCATAGAGTCCGAGTTCTATCTTCTTCGCGAGGGCGACTTCCTCTTCGGCGCTCAGCAGCGGGGTCTTGGCGATGCCGTCGAGGTAGAGTCCGACCGCATCCTTGCCGTCGATGCCATCACTGGTGCGTGTGCGCGTCGTAGCCACAGGGGGGCCCCTTTCCGTTGCCTACGGACATTCAACGTCCCTCAGCGTGGAATTCATTCCCGAAGACACCCTGAGCCGACCCTGATCCGGGCCTGTGACCGGTCAGGGTTGACCCGTCAATGACAGCTCGGGGTGGGCACGGTGGGTGGTCGGCGTCCCGTCGGGGCCCGGTCGGCGCAGCACGCAGCGCCGGGGCTCTCTCATGTCAGCCGGACCTGCGGACTGTCCAGCCGGACCTGCGGACTGTCACCATTCTCCTCGCCCGGTCCGACCAGGCCTTGTGGCCCGGTACGGCTGGGTGCCCGCGACGGTGATCACCCAGGCCAGTTCCCGGGCGCGCTCCGCCCACCCTTCGTAGCGGCCCGACACCCCGCCGTGGCCCGCCTCCATCTCCACCCGTAGCAGGATGTCGGTGTCCGCGTTCGTGGCGGTGTGGCGCAGCGCGGCCACCCACTTCGCCGGCTCGACGTACGACACCCGGGTGTCGTGCAGGCCGCTGGTGGCGAGGATCTTCGGGTAGTGCCGGGCGGCCACGTTCTCGTACGGGGAGTAGCCGGCCAGGTAGTCGTACACGGCCGGGTCGGTGAGCGGGTCGCCCCACTCCTCCCATTCGGTCACGGTCAGCGGCAGCTCCGGCTTGAGGATCGTCGTCAACGGGTCGACGAACGGCACCTCGGCCAGGATGCCCGCGAACGCCTCGGGGGCGAGGTTGGCGACCGCGCCCATCAGCAGTCCGCCGGCGCTGCCGCCCTCGGCCACCAGTCGCTCCGGCCGGGTGTAGCCGGCCTCGACCAGCCGGCGGGCACAGGCGACGAAATCGGTGAACGTGTGGACCTTGTGCAGCAGCCGGCCGTCGTCGTACCAGGTGCGCCCGAGCTCGCCGCCGCCGCGGACGTGGGCGAGCGCGACGACGAAGCCGCGATCGAGCAGGGACAACCGGGAGATGCTGAACTCCGGGTCGATGCTGATCTCGTACGCCCCGTAGCCGTAGAGCAGGGCCGGGGCGGTGCCGTCGAGGGGCACGTCGCGGCGGTGCACGACCGAGATCGGCACCCGGGTGCCGTCGTCAGCGGTCGCCCACAGCCGGGACTGTCGATAGTCCTCCGGGCGGTAGGGACCGTGCTCGGGGTGGTCGAGGACCGGGGTCCGCCGCAGGACGTGCACCGGCGTGTCGGCCAGTGCGCCGGCGGGGGACAGATCGCACTCCACCACCGTCTGCGGGTCGACCAGCGAGGTGAAGACAGCACGGACCCGGTGCGGGCCCAGCTCGGGCAGCGGCAGCGCCTGCACGGTGGTGGGCCCCGCGGCGCCGACGCCGGTCAGTGCGGCCGCGATCGACCGCCCGGGCAGCCGGTCCGCCCGGGCCGGCTCGGCGATCTGCGCCTGCCAGCTGCCGGTCGGGATCACGTACGCGTCCAGGGCGCCGTCGTGGCGGACGTGGACGACCTGATGGGTGGCGTACGCGTCGACGCCGAGGACCCGCACCCCCGGACACGGCCGCACCACCGGGGTCCAGTCGTCGAGGGAGCGGGCGGTGAACGGGGCGGTGGCGACGGCGAAGTCCACCGCACGTTCCTCGGCCAACGTCGCGTTGTGGGTGATCCACAGCCGGTCCGGGCCGACCTCGACGTCGTACTCGAGGCCGACGGTGCGCGGCAGCACCACCCGGGGCGGGCCGTACGGGTCCGTCGCGGGCAGCAGGGCGCACTCGGTGGTGTCCTTGCTCGCCGAGGCGATGAGCACCCAGCGCCGGTCGCGGGAGACGTCCACCGAGAGCCAGAACTTCTCGTCGGTCTCGGTCCACACGACGCGGTCGTCCTCGACGGGGGTGCCCAGCTCGTGCACCACCACCTGGAAGGGGCGCCACGCCTCGTCGCACCGGGTGACGACCAGCGCCTCGTTCCCGGCCCACACCCCGCCCCAGGCCGCCTCGGGCAGTGTGTCCGGCAGGTCCTGCCCGGTGATCAGATCGCGGAACCGTACGGTGAACCGTTCGTCACCGGTGGTGTCCTCCGACCAGGCCAGCAGGGTGCCGTCGGGGGAGACGTCGAGCAGGCCGACCTGGTAGAAGTCGTGACCCGCGGCCCGGGCATTGAGATCGAGCAGGACCTCCTCCGTCTCGGGGGCATCGGCCGGTCGTGGCGGCAGCTCGTCGGGGCCGGCGTCGGTCCGCAACCGCACCTGGATCGGGTAGCTGTCGCCGGCCACGAACCGGCGGTAGTACCAGTACGTGACGGGGCCGCGGTCGGTGTCGTGCACCACCCGCACCGGCACGCTGAGGTCGGTCTGCTGGGTGCGGGCGGCGATGTCGGCGACGAGGGAGCGCCGCAGCTCTTCCTGGTCGGCCGTGCAGGCGTCGAACCAGTCGTTCTCCGCCCGCAGGTAGGCGTCCACCGCCGGGTCGTCGTCCCGCAGCCACTCGTACGGATCGAGAAAGGTGCGACCGTGATGGGTGCGCTCCCGGGGGAGACGTGCGGCACGGGGAGCGCCGCTCGGGCGGGTGTCAGCGGAGTCGAACACGGTTCCACCCTAGTGGCGGTGCCGGGGACGTGCCGGCGCCGGGAGGTGGCCGAAGCGGGCGGGGGAGCGCTCAGGGACGGGCGCGCTCCACAAGCTCAGGGACGGGCGCGCTCCACAATGGGGCGCTCCGGTGGACAGAGTCGGAAGTCGGGCCGGACGATGGAGTCCATGGGAGCAGAAGTCGAGATCCGGACCTTCGATCGCCGGGACCGCAGCCGCTATCGCCGCAAGGTGGGCCGGGACGTGGCCGTCCTGGGGCGCCTGCTGGAGGAGGTGGAGTTCGTCACCGAGCCCAAGCTCGCCGGGCTGGAGGTCGAACTCAACCTGGTCGATGAGCGGATGCGGCCGGCGATGGTCAATGCCCGGGCCCTGCAGGCGATCGACGACAAGGACTTCACCACCGAGCTCGGCCGGTTCAACATCGAGCTGAACGTCGAGCCGCGCTCGTTGGGGCCGCACGGGCTGGGATCGTTCGAGCAGGCGGTGTCCCAGGTACTGGCCCGGGCCCAGCGGCGGGTGGACGCCGCCGCCCTGCCGGGCCGCCCGACGATCGTGATGATCGGTACCCTGCCGACCCTGGAGCCACGTCATCTCGACATTGCCAACATCTCCGAGGGCGGGCGCTACCTGCTGCTGAACGACCAGATCCTGGAGTCGCGCCAGGAGAACCTGGTGATCGACATCCGGGGTGCCGAGCACCTCGCCATCGAATCGGAGTCGATCATGCCGGAGGCGGCCTGCACCTCGACCCAGGTGCACCTGCAGGTGAGCCCGGAGGAGTTCGCGGCGCACTGGAACGCCGCCCAGGCGATCGCCGGTGTCCAGCTCGTGGTGGGGGCGAACTCCCCCTTCCTGTTCGGCCGCCACCTGGTGGCGGAGACCCGGGTGCCGCTGTTCGAGCAGAGCACCGACACTCGCAGTGCCGAACTCGTCGCCCAGGGCGTACGCCCCCGAGTGTGGTTCGGGGAGCGGTGGGTGGACTCGATCTTCAACCTGTTCGAGGAGAACCGGCGCTACTTCCCGGCCCTCCTGCCGATCACCGGCCCGGAGGACCCGGAGGCCGAGCTGGAGGCGGGCCGGGTGCCCCGGCTGCCCGAACTGAGTCTGCACAACGGCACCATCTACCGGTGGAACCGGCCGATCTTCTCCGCCCCCGACGGCCGCCCGCACCTGCGGGTCGAGAACCGGGTGCTGCCGGGCGGGCCCACCGTCGTCGACACGATCGCCAACGTCGCTTTCTTCGCCGGGCTGGTGCACGCGCTGGCCCATGCGGACACGCCGGTGTGGTCGACGATGTCGTTCCGCGCCGCCGAGGACAACTTCCGCGCCGGGGTGCGCGACGGCATCCGGGCCGAGCAGTACTGGCCGGGTGTGGGTCAGGTGCCGGGTCGTGAACTGGTGGTGCGGACCCTGCTCCCGCTGGCGGCCGAGGGCCTCGCCGACCGTGGCGTGGCGGGGGAGGAGATCGATCGGCTGCTCGGCATCGTGGAGCGCCGCTGCGTCCTGGGGCGCAACGGGTCCAGCTGGCAGGTCGCCGAGGTCGCGGCCCGTGAGGCGGACGGCCTGGACCGGCGAGCCGCCCTGGGGGATATGCTCGCCTCGTACGTCGACCTGATGAGGTCCAACGTCCCCGCCCACGAATGGCCAGTGTCGTCCAGATGAATCGAGGCGGCGTCCGGGGAACGCCGCGCAGCGAGCATGGAGGCCGTTCAGCGTGTGTACCGTCGTGGCTCATTCTTCGTCCGATGAGGGGCGAGCGGCACTGGTCCATGGGGTCCATCGGGCCCGGCACGACCGGACCGTGCTGCATGTGGTCAGCCGCGAGCCGGCGGTCCCCGAGGATGTCCTCGACCTGCTGGAGGGACTGACCTGGGAGTGGGAACAGTGCGGAGCCGGCGACGACTTCGCTGACCGGGTGCTCCGGGCCGCCTGTCCGGCCGAGGACTCCGGGACCTGTGGGGCGCCCGCCATCGTGATCGGGCTGCGGCGTCGTACCACCGAGGGCCGGCTGCTGCTCGGGCACACCGCCGAGCGCGTCCTGCTCGAGGCACCCTGCCCGGTCGTCACCGTCAAGTGCGGCTGACGGGACACCCGTCCGTCGACGAACGTGTCCGCCCGCCGCAGGAGCGTCCGGGCGGTCCCGTTTCCATTAGGACCGGTTTGCCCCGCCGTGTCACAATGGCCTGCAGGTCTGCGCATCGACCGGTCTGGTTCTGCGCGCCCGTGTTCTCCGTGACACCGAGCAGAGAGGTTGTCTGTGTCATCAGCTGCTGAGGAAAACTCCTCCGAACCGACCGTGGGGGGGCCGCAGGGCGCCGCACGCAAGGCGACGGCTCGCCGGACCACCGCGAAGACGACCAGCGGGACCGGTGCCACCAAGAAGGCGACCACCGGCCGGGCGGCCCCGGCCCGGAAGGCCACCGCCAAGAAGACCGCCGCGAAGAAGACAGCTGCCAAGAAGACCGCCGCCCGCAAGGGCGCCGAGACCCCGGTCGAGGCCACCCGGGTGGGTGACGCGGTCGAGATCACCATCGGCGGCGGTGAGAAGGGCCGCCACCTCGACGAGGTCGACGACAAGGAATTCAAGGTCGAAGAGGCCGAGGTCGACGAGAAGAAGATCAACGAGGAGGAGGGCTTCAGCCTGGCCGAGTCCGACGACTCGGACGAGCCCGAGGTCCAGGTCACCGTCGCCGGCGCGACCGCCGACCCGGTGAAGGACTACCTCAAGCAGATCGGCAAGGTCGCCCTGCTGAACGCCGCCCAGGAGGTCGAGCTGGCCAAGCGGATCGAAGCGGGCCTGTTCGCCGAGGAGAAGCTCGGCGAGGACACCGGCAAGATCAGTGCTCGCGACCTCGACGACTACGAGTGGATCGCCAACGACGGCCACAACGCCAAGAACCACCTGCTCGAGGCCAACCTCCGACTGGTGGTGTCGCTGGCCAAGCGCTACACCGGTCGCGGCATGCTCTTCCTCGATCTGATCCAGGAGGGCAACCTCGGCCTGATCCGTGCGGTCGAGAAGTTCGACTACACCAAGGGCTACAAGTTCTCCACGTACGCCACCTGGTGGATCAAGCAGGCCATCACCCGCGCCATGGCCGACCAGGCCCGGACCATCCGCATCCCGGTGCACATGGTCGAGGTGATCAACAAGCTCGCCCGCGTCCAGCGCCAGATGCTGCAGGACCTCGGCCGTGAACCCACGCCGGAGGAGCTCGCCAAGGAGCTCGACATGACCCCGGAGAAGGTCATCGAGGTGCAGAAGTACGGCCGTGAGCCGATCTCGCTGCACACCCCGCTGGGCGAGGACGGCGACTCCGAGTTCGGTGACCTGATCGAGGACTCCGAGGCGGTCGTGCCGGCCGATGCCGTGAGCTTCACGCTGCTCCAGGAGCAGCTGCACGACGTGCTCGACACGCTCTCGGAGCGCGAGGCGGGCGTCGTGTCGATGCGCTTCGGCCTGACCGACGGCCAGCCGAAGACCCTGGACGAGATCGGCAAGGTCTACGGCGTGACCCGTGAGCGGATCCGCCAGATCGAGTCCAAGACGATGTCGAAGCTACGTCACCCGTCCCGCTCGCAGGTGCTGCGCGACTACCTGGACTGACCCCCGGACCGACACGGATGCCCCCGCCACGACGACGATCGTGACGGGGGCATCGCCGTCTGCGGCGGACCGGGCGGGCTCGGCGTGCGCGGCGACGGGGCGCGCGGACGACGGGGCCGGCTCGCCCTTTGTGGCGGACGGGTGGCGAACGGGACGGGAAGGGAGCGTGGCACGGACGGAAGGGCCACCACCGCTCAGCGCAGGGCGCAGGTGTCGGAGCACCGGTGCCCGGTGCGACAATGAGCCGTCATCGGTCCGGCCATGGGAATCGGTCCGTCACGAAGAGGAGAATCATGCTGGCCGACACCACGCAAGCACTCGGGGCGATCAACGACTGGGTCTACCTGTGGGTGGTGATCGGTCTGCTGGTGCTGGTGGGCGTCGTGATGACCGTCCGGACCCGGGGAGTGCAATTCCGGTTGTTCGGGGAGATGGTCTCCTACATCACCCGGTCCCGTGAGGGCGGGGAGGGCGGGATCTCCTCGTTCCAGGCCTTCGCGATCGGCATGGCCACCCGGATCGGCATCGGCAACATCACCGGCGTGGCCCTCGCCGTCATCCTCGGTGGGCCGGGCGCGGTGTTCTGGATGTGGATGGTCTCGCTGATCGGGATGGCGACCGCGTTCGCCGAGGCCACGCTGGCCCAGCTGTTCAAGGAGCCCGCCGGCGACGGCACGTTCCGTGGCGGCCCCGCCTACTACATCGCCCGGGGGACCCGGTCGAAGGCGTTCGGTGGCGTGTTCGCCGTGTTGCTGGTGGGGACGATGGCCGTCGCGATGCCGATGGTCCAGGCGAACGCGATCTCCACGGTGGCGCACGGGTCGCACGGCATCCCGCAGGCCGTCTCGGCACTGGTCCTCGCGGCGCTGACCGCCGCAGTCGTGATGGGTGGGGTCCGCGGGGTGGCCCGGGTGGCCGAATGGCTCACCCCGCTGATGGCGCTCGGCTACATCCTGATCGGCCTGGTCATCCTGACGCTCAACCTCGGATCGATCCCCGGCTTCCTCGGGCAGATCTTCGCCGGCGCCTTCGGCCTGCGAGAGGGCCTGGCCGGCGTTGCCGGCGGTGTCTGGGCCACCGTGCTCAACGGGGTGCGCCGAGGCCTGTTCTCCAATGAGGCAGGCATGGGCACCAACCCGAACGCCGCGGCCACCGCGACCGTACGCCACCCGGTGCAGCAGGGCCTGATCCAGTCCTTCGGCGTCTTCTTCGACACCTTCTTCATCTGCACGATGACCGCGTTCATCATCTTCGCCGCCGGTGCCGGCAACTACCTGCCCGGCGTCACCGGACCGGACGCCGCCGGCACCCTGACCACCGGGTCGGTGCTGTACAGCCTGGGTGGCTGGATGGCCTGGCCGATGACGATCATCGTGTTCTTCTTCGGCTACTCCTCGATCCTGGGGGCGTACGCGTACGCCGAGGTCAACATGAGCTACCTGCGGGCCCCGCGCTGGTCGTACCGGGTGCTGCGGATGGTGACGGTGGCGTGCACCGGTGTCGGTGCCGTGCTGGCCCTCACCACCGTCTGGACCCTGATGGACACCGCGATGGCCCTGGTCACCGTGGTGAACCTGGTGGCCCTGCTGATGCTCGGTCGCTGGGTGGTCGAGGCGCTGCGGGACTACGAGCGCCAGCGTGCGGCCGGAGTCGAGCCGATCCTCGATCCACGGGCGCTGCGGCGCGTGGACACCAGCCTGCTGTCCGCGGCCTGGCGGGCCGACTCCGGGCCGGAGCCGGAGCCCGAGGTGCTCGTCGGTCAGGACTGAGTCGAACGCCGGACTCCCCGTCGCCCTCAAAGGGTGACGGGGAGTCCGGTTTCGATATCGATGATGGCGTGACCTTGCGGCGGAGCCAGGATCAGGACAGCAGGTGCGTCTCGTCCTGGATCCGGGCGGCCACCTTGGCCAGGGCTTCCGCGTGTTCCTTGGCGTGGTGGGCACAGAAGAGAAGTTGTCCGCCGCTCGCGAGAGTGACCCGGAGGTAGGCCTTCGAACCGCAGCGATCGCAGCGGTCGGCGGCGGTCAGTGCGGGATCCTGGACCGTGGTGGTCGTCGTGCTCATGGTGGGCCTCACTTTCTCCGGCCTCTGGGGCCGGTGCGCCGGGGCGGAGAACTCGGTCGTGCAGTCGCTTTTGTGTAGTGCGGATGCCGGGTGGTGCCGACGCGGGTGGTGGAGTGGTGATGGGATCGATCTGTCGACTTGCTCTGGTTGTAACGTACGACCGCACGTCCTTGTTCCTCTGAGCCTACAGCGGCGGACCAACGACACCAGTGCTCCGCGAAGAAGGGCGCGTCTCGATCATGTGACGAGCCCGCCGCGCACCGTCCGTGAGCCGTCACGCGTCTGTCGTACGACACCGTGCGGCAGGGCGGCAGGTAGGCTCGCTGCGTGCCGACCTCCGTCAACGCTCCCTCCGCCCCCGTCACCGAACCCCGCGCGTACGACGCCCGCAGCCTCACCGTGCTGGAGGGTCTGGAGGCGGTCCGCAAGCGGCCGGCGATGTACATCGGGTCGACCGACACCAAGGGGCTGATGCACTGCCTGTGGGAGATCATCGACAACGCGGTGGACGAGGCACTCGCCGGGTACGGTTCCGCGATCGAGGTGGAGCTCGGCCATGACGGGTCGATCACCGTCACCGACCATGCCCGCGGCATCCCGGTCGACACCGAGCCGCGGACCGGGCTCAGCGGTGTCGAGGTCGTGCTGACCAAGCTGCACGCCGGCGGAAAGTTCGGCTCCGGATCGTACGGTGCCTCCGGTGGCCTGCACGGCGTCGGCGCCTCCGTGGTGAACGCGCTGTCGAGCCGGCTGGACGTCCTGGTGGTCCGCAACGGGTCGCGGTACACGATGTCCTTCCGCCACGGCACCCCCGGCACGTTCGACGGTGAGGGCCCGGACGCGTCCTTCACCCCGGGCGGTGGGCTGGTCAAGGCGGGCCGGGCACCCAAGGGCACCGGCACCGGGACGCGGATCCGCTACTGGCCCGACCGCAGCATCTTCCTCAAGGACGCCAAGCTGTCCCTGCCCGACCTGTACGCCCGGGCCCGGCAGACCAGCTTCCTGGTGCCGGGGCTGCGGATCGAGGTGACCGACGCCCGGGGGGAGGAGCCGCAGGTCGAGATCTTCCATCACGAGGGTGGCATCTCGGAGTTCTGCGACTTCCTGGCGCAGGATCCCCCGCTCACCGACGTCATCCGGCTGCAGGGTCACGACACGTTCGAGGAGACCGTGCCGGTGCTCGACGAGCGGGGCCACATGACCCCCACCGACGTCACCCGCGACCTCGGGGTCGACATCGCGCTGCGCTGGGGCACCGGCTACGACACGATCACCAAGTCGTTCGTCAACATCATCGCCACCCCCTCCGGCGGCACCCACGTGCAGGGCTACGACCGGGGCCTGGTGAGGGCGATCGGGCGGGCCCTGGAGGGCACCCGGCTGGTGAAGAGCGGCGAGGAGGTCACCAAGGACGACGTTCTGGAGGGGCTCACCACCGTCGTCACCGTACGACTCGCCGAGCCGCAGTTCGAGGGCCAGACCAAGGAGGTGCTCGGCACCCCCGCGGTCTCCCGGATCGTGGCCCGGGTGGTCGAGGGGGAGCTGGGCAAGTACTTCTCCTCCACCCGGCGCGACGACAAGCAGCAGTCGCGTACGGTGCTGGAGAAGGTCGTCGCCGCCTCCCGGACCCGGGTGCAGGCACGGATCCACAAGGAGGCCCAGCGGCGGAAGAACGCCCTGGAGTCGTCCACCCTGCCGGCCAAGCTCAAGGACTGCCGCAGCAACGACGTGGATCGTTGCGAACTGTTCATCGTCGAGGGTGACTCCGCGCTCGGCACCGCCCAGCGGGCCCGCAACGCGGAGTACCAGGCGCTGCTGCCGATCCGCGGCAAGATCCTCAACGTCCAGAAGGCCTCCATCACCGACATGCTCAAGAACGCCGAGTGCGCCTCGATCATCCAGGTGGTCGGCGCGGGGTCGGGACGTACGTTCGACATCGACGCCAGCCGCTACGGCAAGGTGATCTTCATGGCCGATGCGGACTCCGACGGGGCGCACATCCGTACGCTGCTGGCGACGTTGTTCTTCCGCTACATGCGCCCGATGATCGAGCAGGGCCACGTCTACAGCGCGGTGCCGCCGCTGCACCGCTTCGAGCTGATCAACCCGAAGAAGGGTCAGGAGAAGTACCTCTACACGTACTCCGACGCCGAGTACGAACGGAAGAGGGCCGAGCTCGCCAAGAAGGGCGTCCGGTTCAAGGAGCCGCAGCGCTACAAGGGCCTGGGCGAGATGGACGCCGACCAGCTGATGGAGACCACGATGGACCCCCGGCACCGGACCCTGCGCCGGCTGACGCTGGAGGATGCCGAGGTCGCCGAGGACGTCTTCGAGATGCTGATGGGCAGCGAGGTCGCGCCGCGCAAGGAGTTCATCATCGATGGTGCCTATCGCCTGGACCACGAGCACATCGACGTGTAGGCGCCCGGTGCTCAGTAGCGCTGCGTCAGTCGGCCGGAGTCCACGTCGTAGTGGAAGCCGCCGACCAGGACGTCGCGACCGACCATCAGCGGGTGCGTACGCAGCAGTTCGACGTCGAAACGCAGGCCGGCCTCCTGGTCCGGCGTGCTGCCCAGCACCATGCCGGAGATGTCCGCGCCGGTGGCGTCGCGCACCTTGTCGGCCAGGAACTTGTCGTCACCCGAGCCCACGGCACAGCGGCTGTGCGGCACCACCATGATCCGGTCGACGTTGAGCAGGTGGACGCCGAGGATGCAGCCGATCAGGGCGTCGTGGGTGACGCGCCCACCGGGGGTGCGCAGGATCTTGGCGTCGCCCAGCCGCAGCCCGATCATCTGCAGCGGGGTGATCCGGGAGTCCATGCAGGTGACCATCAGGACCCCCGCCTTGGCGATGCCGTCGAAGCCGCTGTCGGTGAAGGCCTCGGCGTAGCGGGCGTTGCTCCCGAGGAGATCGGCGAAGTCGTCGTGATGCATGGCGCAGACGTTACTCTGCGGCCCCGGCCGCAGGCGCGCCGCTCTCCGAGGACGGCACGGGGAAGCTCCGGGTGCCGATGGCCAGGATCGGCTGGGGGACCGGGTGCCCGGAGCCGTCGCGCCGGCCGTCGGCCGGGGGCAGATCGACCGGGGCGCCGGAGGCCGCACAGGCGATGGCCGGTGCAGGGCCGGCCCAGGCGAGCTGCAGTTCGTCCTCGCCCTTGAGGAACCGGTGGCAACGGACGCCCTGGGTGGCCCGGCCCTTGCCCGGGAACTCCTCGAACGGGGCGACCTTGACACTGCCGGTCTCGACCCCGAGCAGGGCCCCGGACGAGGCGGCGAGGGTGACCACCACCGACCCGTCGACGGGCACCGCGCCGAAGAAGACCACCCGGGCCCCGGGGTTCAGCTTGATGCCGGCGATACCGCCGCCGGTCCGGCCCTGCGGACGTACGACCCCCAGGGGGAAGTGCAGCAGCTGGGCGTCGGAGGTGACGAAGCACAGCTCCGCCGTGGCCCGGCCGCCCAGCCAGACCGCACCGGTGACCTCGTCGCCGTCCTCCAGCCGGATCACCTCCCACTCCGAGCGGGTGAGGATCTCCGGGCGCACCACCTTCACCACGCCCTGCCGGGTGCCGATCGCCAGGCCGGGGGAGTCCGGGTCGAGCGGGACGAGGGCGCGGAACTCCTCGCCCGGCTCCAGCGCGAGCAGCTCCGAGAGCCGGGAGCCACCCTGCAGGTGCGGGGCGGCGGCGGTCGGCGGCAGCACCGGCAGGTCGAGGACCGACAGCCGGTGGAGCATGCCGGTGGAGGTGATCACGCCGATCTCGGCCCGGGCGCTGGTGCGGACCACGGCGGTGATCACGTCGTGGCCGGTGCGTGGCCCCTCGGCCGGCAGCCAGTCGGCGTCGGACGTACGGGCGAGCAGCCCGGTGGCGGAGACGATCACCCAGCACGGGTCGTCGCTGATCTCCAGCGGCCCGGCGGCCGCGGCCGAGGTGGTCACCCCGGCGGAGGAGAGCAGCACCGTGCGGCGGGGATCCCCGTACGCCGTGGCGACCGCTGCCAGCTCGTCGCCGACGAGGGCGCGGAGCTTCTCGTCGGAGTCGATGATCTCGGTCAGCGCGGCGATCCGCTCGTTCAGTTCGTCGCGCTCGCCCTCCAGCTCGAGGCGGGAGAACCGGGTCAGCCGGCGCAGCTGCATGTCGAGGATGTACGTCGCCTGGACCTCGCTGAGGTCGAAGGCCTCGATCAGCCGTGCCTTCGCCTCCGCCGCGTCCTCCGACTGGCGGACGATGGCGATCACGTCGTCGATGTCGAGGATGGCGATCAGCAGGCCCTCGACCAGGTGTAACCGCTCCTCGGCCCGGGCCCGCTGGAACAGTGAGCGACGCATGGTGACGTCGAGGCGGTGCTCGAGGTAGACCTGCAGCGCCTCGAGCAGGCTGAGCGTCCGCGGCTGACCGTCGACCAGTGCGACGGTGTTGATCCCGAAGCTGTCCTCCAGCTTCGTCCGCCGGTGGAGCTCCCCGAGCAGCGCCTCCGGGTTGAAGCCGTTCTTCACCTCGATCACCAACCGGGTCGGGTGCTGCAGGTCGGAGAGGTCCTTGACGTCGGCGATGCCCTGGAGCTTCTTGCCCTGCACCAGCACCTTGATCTGCTCGATGATCTTCTCCGGGCCGATCATCGGCGGCAGCTCGGTGACGACGATGCCCCGGCGTCGCGCGGTGATCTGCTCGATCCGGGCCTTCGCCCGGATCCGGAAGCTGCCCCGGCCCGTCGCGTACGCGTCCCGGATGCCGTCCAGCCCGACGATGGTGCCACCGGAGGCGAAGTCGGGGCCCGGGATGAAGCGCATGATCGTGTCGAGGTCGGCCTCCGGGTGGGCCAGCAGGTGGCGCAGCGCGTGCACGACCTCGATCAGATTGTGCGGTGGGATGTTGGTCGCCATGCCCACCGCGATGCCTGTCGAGCCGTTGACCAACAGGTTGGGGAAGGAAGCCGGCAGCACGGCCGGCTCGGTCTCGTGGCCGTCGTAATTGGGGCGGAAGTCGACGGTGTCGAGATCGAGGCCGTCGGTCATCGCCAGCGCGGGGGGCGCCATCCGGCACTCGGTGTAGCGCATCGCCGCAGGCCCCGCGTCGAGCGAGCCGAAGTTGCCGTGCGAGTCCACCATCGGCAGCCGCATCGCCCACGGCTGGCCGAGCCGGACCAGGGCGTCGTAGATCGCGCTGTCGCCGTGCGGGTGGTACTTGCCCATCACCTCCCCGACGACGCGGGCGCACTTGACATGGGCCCGATCGGGGCGCAGGCCCATCTCGTTCATCGAGTAGAGGATGCGCCGCTGCACCGGCTTCAGGCCGTCGCGGGCGTCCGGCAGAGCGCGGGCGTAGATCACCGAGTAGGCGTACTCGAGGAACGACGACTGCATCTCGTCGGAGACGTCCACGTCGATGACGTGTTCCTCGAACTCCTCCTCGTCGACGGTGCTGCCCCTGCGAGCCATCGCGGTCCTTCCCTTCTGCCGGGGCGGGCACGGACCCGCGCCGACAAGCGGAATTGTCGCTGCTGCGGGACCGTCCTCGGCCGACCCGGGCTACGGCGTGTCGGTGCGGCGGGCGGCCGGGTCGTCCCCGGACAGTGCCGCATCCAGCTTCACGTGGATCTCCCAGCCGTCCTGGCCGGTGACCCACGGGACGGAGTGCGCACGGTCCATCTGTGCGCTCTCCAGACTGTCGAGCGTACCGTGTGCCAGCACCTGCTCGGCCGGGGTCAACTGGCGGATCGCCACGGCCCGGACGTGCTCGGGGAACTCACGGCTGAATCGGCCGTAGATCGCCGGATCGTGCTGGCCGTCGTCGCCGACCAGCACCCACCGGATGTGGGGGAAGTCCGCCGCGAGCTGGCGCACCTCGCGCTCCTTGTGCTCCCGCCCGGAGCGGAACCAGCCGGTCGAGGTCGGGCCCCAGTCGGTGAGCAGCATGGCGCCCAGCGGGAACCGCCGCGAGTGCAGGAACCGGGTCAGCGTCGGCTGGGTGTTCCAGGAGCCGGTGGAGACGAAGACCAGCGGGGTCCCGGGGTGCTCGTCGAGCAGGTCGCGGTAGAGCCGGGCCATGCCGGGCACCGCCTGCCGGGCCGACTCGTGCACCACGAAGGAGTTCCACGCCGCCAGCATCAGGCGCGGCAGCATCGTCGAGATGATCGTGTCGTCGATGTCGGAGATGATCCCGAAATCGACCGTCGGGTCGACGATCTGGACGTCCCCGGTGGTGGTCCGGCCGTCGACGGTGGAGTAGTCGATCAGCCGCCAGCCGGGTTCCAGGGTGCCGTTCTCCAGTCGTACGTCGATGTAGCCGGAGCGGTCGGTCGGGACCTCCACCGGACCGGCGGAGGTGTGCACCACGATGGTCCCGCGGACCACGGGCAGCGCGAGGAAGTTGCGCCAGCCACGACGCCTGAGCAGTTCGCGGCCGAGCATCCCGGCGGCCGAACGCGACGGCACCAGGATCAGCCTGGCCATCACCCGGACGAATGTCGGATCGCCGTAGCCGGTGTAGGCGACGACACGTTCGGTCCAGCCCAGTCGGCGCAGGACACGGCCGATCGCCCGGTTCGACGCCTCCTCGACGCGGGCTGCGAAGAACGATCGCGACATGGCCCCGACATTACACACCCCCGTGCCACCGACGTCGGGCACGGCCCGCCGGACGGCCCACCCGTCGATGCCGCTCCCGGATCAGTCGGCGACCAGCGGCGCGGCGGCCAGGGTGTGCGAAGATGGCCGGGTGAGTGGATCGGAACAGCTGACGGACACCGACGAGCTGCGCCTCGCCATCGAGGCCTGCGGATACTTCCCCGCGCTCGTCTTCGACAGCGTGATGATCTCGTTGGGCGATGAGGAGATGGTCTCCTTCGTCGTGCAGCACGAGCCCACCATCACCCCCGACGGCATCCACCGGCACGTGACCGTGTCGGTGCTGACGCCGACCCGCCTGATCATCAACCACACCGACGACGCCGACGCCACAGCCGGGTTCGGGGCACAGGCCGCCTCGACCAGCGAGGTGGTCGCGATCCGCCGGATCAACTCGGTCAGCCTGAGCCGGATCGTCAACGACCCCAGTGGCTACCGCCCCGGCCAGGCCGCCGTCCAGGAGGCGCTGCTGACCGTGGCCTGGGGCTTCGCGTCCCGGATCGACCTCGAGCCGGCGACCTGCGAGACCCCCGACTGCGACGCGGACCACGGTCTCACCGGCCAGCTCGTCGGCGATGACCTGGTGATGCGGATGAGCAGCGACGCCGACGGCGCCCAAGGGGTGGCCCGGCTCGTCCGGTTCGGCCTGGCCCTGCAGCGCTCGACGAACCTGGCATGAGGTCATTGTCCGGACCGGTGTTCCCGGTGGCCGGTCAGGTGACCCTGCCGCAGTACCACCGAGGCGCACTGTGCGACCTGCTGCCGGCGATCGGCGCCCGGCTCGGGATCGCCGCGCCGGACGCCCGGCCCGACGGGCCGGTGGGCCTCGGACTGCCGGAGGCGGACCGGTGGGTCGTGGTGCTGGTCGACGGCCTGGGGGCGCTGCAGCTCGCCGACCACGCCGAGCACGCCCCGTACCTGGCCTCCCTGCTGCGCGGTGACGGTGATCACGCCCCCTTCGACGGCTTCACCGCCGGCCTGCCCTCGACCACGGTGACGAGCCTCACCAGCCTCGGCACCGGGCTGGTCCCCGGCCGGCACGGCATCGTCGGATACTCGGCCCGGCACCCGGTCACCGGTGCCTTCCTCAACATGCTCACCTGGCAGGGGGAGGACGATCCCGTTTCCCTGCAACCGCATCCGACCCGGCTGCGGACCTTCGCCGAGGCGGGCGTCGCCGTCGGCATGGTCGCCCCGGCCCGGTTCGAGGGGTCCGGGCTGACCCAGGTCGCCCTGGCCGGCCCGGTCTTCCACCCGATCCACGACGAGCGCGACGAGGACTGTCGGGTGGCGGCGATCCTCGATGCTGCCACCGCCGGTCCTCGCAGCCTGGTGTACGCGTACGAACGGGAACTGGACCACACCGGCCACACCCGCGGGGTGGATTCGGGGGAATGGCGCCACCAGCTGCGCCGGATCGACGCGATGCTCGAGCGCGTCCGCGACGAGCTGCCCGACGACGTCCGGATGGTGATCACCGGCGACCACGGGATGATCGACGTCCCCGATGAGCACCGGCTCGTCGTCGAGGACGTCGCCGCCCTCCAGGGAGATGTCGAGCTCGTCGCCGGCGAGGGACGGTTCCGCCAGCTCTACACCGCTCCCGGGCGGGCCGGCGCCGTGGCCGAGCGGTGGCGCGGTGAGCTCGGGCCGCACGCGCTGGTCCGCACCCGCGCGGAGGCCGTCGCCGAGGGCTGGTACGGGGAGGTCGACCCCGAGGTGCTGCCACGCTACGGCGACGTCGTCGTGGCCCTGCTCGAGGACTGGGCCGTGATGACCCGTACGCTGCCGGGCGAGCTCGCCCTGGTCGGCATGCACGGGTCGCTGACCGCGGCCGAGATGTACGTCCCGCTGGTGGTGGACTGAATGCTCGAGCCGGCGGTGGATCGCCCGGCCGGGCAGGTGGTGGGCTGAATGGCCGAGCTGGTCTTCTTCACCGGGGTGATGGAGTCCGGCAAGTCGACCCTGGCGCTGCAGATGGACCACACGATGACCACCGGCGGGCGCCGGGGCCGGGTGTTCACCTGCGACGACCGCGCCGGGGAGCGGGTGGTCACCTCGCGGCTCGGGCTGAGCCGGGAAGCGGTCGAGGTGACCGATGATTTCGACTTCTGGCACCGCGTGATCGACGCGCTCACGCACGGGGAGCGGCTGGACTTCCTGATCTGTGACGAGGCCCAGTTCTATCGGCCGGCGCACATCGACCAGCTGGCCCGGATCGTCGACGATCTCGGCATCGACGTGTACGCCTTCGGCCTGCTGACCGACTTCCGCACCGAGATCTTCCCCGGCTCGCGGCGGCTGGTCGAACTGGCCGACCGGCTGGAGACGCTCCAGGTCACCCCGCTGTGCTGGTGCGGGGCGAAGGCCACCACCAACACCCGTACGGTCGACGGCTGGATCGTCACCGAAGGCGACCAGAAGGTGGTCGGTGACGTCGCCGCGGGTGCTGTTGCCCCGGACGGGGGCGTTCCGGAAGGCACCGTCCCGGCCGGGGCGGCGACCGGGGTCGTCGCGTACGAGGTGCTGTGCCGCAAGCACCACCGCACCGGCACCACGCGCAGGGTCGTCGCCCTCGGGTCGTCGGCCGAGCCGTTGCCCCTGTCCTCACCCGGCCAGGACGCCCTGGCCGTCCCGGCCGGGCCGGGCGTCGGGGAAGCCGACCGAGGCGCCGGAGCAGAGGCCGCCGGAGACGAGACCAGCGTACGAGCACTCGACGCAGGACAGACCGGCGGAGCAGAGACCGGCGCAGGACAGGCCGGGGGAGGGGCCGGCCGACCACCGGCGTGACGGCCGGTGCCGCCGCGCGGGTTCAGGAGTCCTGGTCGGACCCGCTGCCGAAGACGATCTCGTCCCAGCTCGGGACGTGGGCCCGCCGGCGCGATGTCCGCCGGCGCGGGGCAGGGGTCTCCCCCTCCACCAGCGGCGGCTGGTCGGTCCCGGGCCGGGGTCGACGCTGGGCGGCGGCCCGGGAGGCCGCACGGTTGGACGGTCGTCGCGGGCCCTCGGCCCGGTCGTCCTCCGTATGCTCGTCCTGCCCCGCCACCTCCTGCGGCTGGTCGGTGTGCCGGGCCGTCCCGGCGGGGTGGCCGAGGCCGTAGCGGGAATCCTCCTGCGGCCCGTCACCGGCACCGGTGAGGTCGGAGTCGTCGTCCGGCAGGTCGGGCACGAGCCGCGGGCCGGCGTAGGCCTCACGCTCCCCGCCGAACCCCCGCAGCATGCTGAGCGTGTCCTCGTAGCCGGACAGGGTGTCCTCGTAGGTGCTCATCATCTCGTAGAGGGTGTCGATCTCGCTCGGGCCCTCGTCGTCGTCCCAGTCGTCGTACTCGTCCTCGGGCGCCGTCCCGGGCTCGTCCTCGGGCGCCATCCGGGCGCGGCGCTCCTCCTCGGTCAGCTCGAGGGTCGGTTCGGTGTCCAGATCGAGCGGCGGCAGCGGCGACTCGCCCAGCATCCACCGGGCGTCCTCGTTGGCGGCCACCGAGTAGCGCCCGTCGACGTCGAAGTTGAACACTGCGCGGCGCTGCTCGTGCTCCGCGGACAGCACGGCCAGCACCTGCCAGCGGCGGCGCTCCACCCGGGCGGCGGACCACTCCACATCACGCGGATCGAGGCCCCGCGCCCGGAGCTGCTCGGTGACCACGGCCTCCAGCCCGCGGTGGGCGGGGGAGTCACCGGCGCGGCGGACGTTGGCAGCGCGGGCGAGATCGGCGATGTGGTCGCGCTCCGCGAGGATCGGGACGGCATACCCCTGCAGCTCGGCGGGCTCGACCCCGGCCTCTGCAGCGACCTCCTCGACACTCGATCCGGACCGCAGGCGGTCCTGGATCTCACGCAGTGTCAAAGAGCTGTCCATGCGGGCCAAGATACCCCGGTGGACGGACACCCCCCAGCGCAACCCTCAACCTAGACTCTCGGGGTGACCTCACCGCTGTCCGGCTATGACGCCGTTCTGCTCCTCTCGTTCGGGGGGCCGGAGCGTCAGGAGGACGTCGTCCCCTTCCTGCGCACCGTGACGCGTGGCCGCGACATCCCCGACGAGCGGCTGGAGGTCGTCGGCGGGCACTACCGCCTGTTCGGGGGACGCAGCCCGATCAACGATCAGAACCGTGCCCTGCTGGCGGCGCTGCGGACCGAGCTCGACGCCCGCGGACTGGACGTCCCGGTGGTGTGGGGCAACCGCAACTGGGCGCCCTACCTCGCCGACGTCCTGGCCGACCTCGCCGCCGACGGCGCGCGGCGCGTGCTGGCGGTGGCGACCAGCGCCTACCCGTCCTACTCCGGGTGCCGCCAGTACCTGGAGGACATCGCCCGACACTGCCCGCCCGGGCTCCGGGTGGACAAGGTGATGCCGTTCGCCCTGGACGACGGGTTCGTCACCGCCAACCTCGACGCCGTCCGTACGGCCCGGGCCGACCTGGTCGCGGCCGGCCATCCCGACCCGTACGTCCTCTTCGTCACCCACTCCGTGCCGGTGTCGATGGCACGGACGTCCGGCCCGGCCGGCTCACCGGAGCGGGAGGGCCACCCCGGTGGGGCGTACGTGTCCGTCCTGGAGCGTGTCGCCGAGCGGATCCTGACCGGTCTGGGGACCGGCGGGGGTGCCCGCCCCGACCACGGCATCGCCTACTGCTCGCGCTCGGGCCCCGCCGCGGTGCCGTGGCTGGAACCCGACGTCAACGACGCCCTCCGTACCCTTGCCGACCGGGGCGTCGGGGCTGTCGTCGTGGCGCCGATCGGCTTCGTCAGCGACCACATGGAGGTCGTCTACGACCTGGACGTGGAGGCGGCGGCCACCGCCCGCGAGCTGGGCCTGGCGATGCGGCGGGCCGCCACCGCGGGCACCCACCCGGCGTTCGTCGCCGGGCTGGTCGACCGGCTCTCGGCGACCGCCGCCGACCCGGTGGCCTGTCCGACGGGCTGCTGTCCGCCGCCGGTTCGTCCGGGACAGCCGGGACGGTCCGCCGAGCGCTGACCGTGTGCCCGGGTCCCGACCGGCGTCGGGGCGTACGGGAAGGCCCACGCGAAAGGCCTGTCGGAAGGGCCCACGGGACGGGTCGGCGGCCGACCGGCGGAGAATCCCGTTGGCCGAGGACCTTGACAGACATGGTATGAATGCCCCTGTATTGGTCCACCGAGGTGGCCCCGCAGCGACTGCAGGGGCCGTGATGGGGAAGGCACGAATGGCCACTGATTACGACGCTCCTCGCAAGAACGAGGAGGATGTGAGCGAGGACTCGCTCGAAGCCCTCAAGAACCGTCGCAACGACCAGCAGTCCGGCAGCGTCGACGAGGACGAGGTGACGGCCGCCGAGTCGTTCGAACTCCCCGGCGCTGACCTCTCCCACGAGGAACTGACCGTCAAGGTGCTGCCCAAGCAGCAGGACGAGTTCACCTGCGCCGGCTGCTTCCTGGTGCGCAAGCGCAGCCAGATCGCCAAGATCGAGGGCGACCTCATCTACTGCACCGACTGCATCCGGGGCTGATGGCGGTCGGGTCCCGCCGGCCGGGACGGCGGGCGGGACCCACGAGCGCAGGATCCGTGCACGAGGGATCCGCGAGCGACGACAAGGGCTCAGGTGATCACCCGGGTGTGATCGCCTGAGCCCTTCGGCGTTCCCTCCATCCGTGCCGGTGCAGTGCGCGTCGGCGACAGTGCGCGTCGTGCGTCAGATCTTCATCGCGATCCGGTGCGGCGTGGGCTTCTTGCCACCGCGGGACAGGAGATAACGGGTGCCGATCCGCTGCGCCACCACCTGGGCGACCGCCAGCCCGGCGGCGCTGGCCAGGGCCCACAGGATGGCGGAGGTGGCGTCCGCCTCCGGGTCGGTCGGCTCCGGCGGTTCCTCCCCGGTGACGTAGGTCCAGCCGGCGGTCAGCACCTTGTGGGCGACCATCGTGGCCGCCGCACCGGCGACGGCGGTGTAGACCTTGTACACGAGTGCATCGGCGATGGCCATCGGAGTCCCTTCTCACAGCCGGGCGATGGGTCCATCCTAGGGTGGCGATGCCGTCCGGGGGCAAGGAGATGGTTAGGTGGGTCCGTGGCATATCGCGAACGACTGATGCTGTCGTGGTGGTGGATCGTCGTGATCGCCGGTCTGATCCTCTCGGTGGCGATCGTCTACTTCGTCTACCAGCCGCCGGGGATCGCCGCCTCGGTCACCCTCGCCCTGGTCGCCGTCGCAGCCGGTGCCGCAGCCGCCGGCAGCACCCGGGTGGCCGTCGAACCGGCCGGGCTGCGGGTCGGGCGCAACCTGCTCGAGTGGCGCTACGTCGCCGACGCCCGGGCCCTGGCCGAGGACGAGACGCGGGACCGGATGGGGGCCGGCGCCGATGTCCAGGCGTTCCTGGCCACCCGTCCCTACATCCGCCGGGTGGTCGAGGTGACCCTCGCCGATCCCGCCGATCCCCATCCGTACTGGTTGATCAGCTCGCGCCACCCCGAGGAGCTGGCCGACGCGATCCGCCGGGCGGCCCACCGATGAGCGCCGCCGAGGGCCGCCCCGATCCCGGGACCGAGCGGGATGGGTGCACCGTCCCGGGTGAGCGCACCGTCCCGATCAGCATCGTGCGCCTCGACCCGGGTCTGCCGTTGCCCTCGTACGCCCGGGCGCTCGACGCGGGCGCCGACCTGCACGCCACCGAGGACGTCGATCTCGCACCGGGCGAGCGACAGCTGGTCGGGACCGGGATCGCGCTGGCGATCCCGCCCGGGACGGCCGCCTTCGTCCACCCGCGATCGGGGCTGGCGGCCCGCGAGGGGCTCAGCATCGTCAACAGTCCGGGTACGGTGGATGCCGGATATCGTGGTGAGGTCAAGGTGTGCCTGATCAACACTGACCAGCACCGGACGATCAGGATCCGGCGCGGTGATCGCATCGCCCAGCTGGTGATCCAGCCGGTGGTGCGGGCCGCCTTCCTCGAGGTCGCCGACCTGCCGGCCTCGGAACGTGGCACCGATGGACACGGTTCGACCGGCACCCGGTCGTCCGCACGACAGGAGAACGCATGATCTTCGGACGCAAGCGCACGGCGCGCAAGGACGGCGCCGACCCGCAGGAGGAGCGCCCCGACACCGAGCAGGCGACCGGGACCGGCACCGACGAGAAGGCCGCCGGGACGGGGGAGCCCACCGATTGGCGTGGGGCCGCCCAGGACGACCCGTGGGCCGCGGTGGATGCCCGAGACTGGCGCGAGGACGGTCCGTTCGACATCGACGAGGTCGACCTCGAGAGCGACCCGGTCGGCCGGATGGATCTCGGGGCCCTGGTGATCACCCCGATCGACGGCATGGAGGTGCGTTTCCAGGTCGAGCAGACCTCTGCCCGGGCGACCGCCGTGCTGCTGCTCCACGACGAGTCCGCGATGGAGCTGAGTGTCTACGCCGCCCCCCGCAGCGGCGGACTGTGGGCCGACGTCCGCGAGGAGGTGGCCGAGGCCGCCCGCCAGCAGGGCGGCACCGCTGAGCTGGCCGAGGGACCGTTCGGGGTCGAGGTCCGCCGGATGATGCCGGTGGTCACCCCCGAGGGCCAGCAGGGGCTGCAGCCGACCCGGATGCTGATGATCGAGGGACCGCGCTGGGCGCTGCGGGCCGTCGTCTACGGCCGGGCCGCGATCGACTACGCGGACGAGGCGGTCACCGCCGAGTTGCGCGAGGTGCTGCGTGACACGGTCGTACGCCGCGGCGACCTGCCGATGCCGCCCGGCAGCATCCTCGCGCTCACCCTGCCGCCGGAACTCGACGAGCAGGTCCGGGCTGCGACCCAGGCGGAGGTGGCGGCCCAGGCCGGGGCCGAGGCACAGCGGCGGGTCCTGCCGGACCCGACCGGCCAGTCGACCGCCATCCAGGGCTGACCATGACGGACAATGCCGCCGGCGTCGCCGGTCCCGCATCCGCCGACCCCACCATCGTGGTGGGGAGTGTCGTCGGCCCGGTCGAGGTCGGTCCGGTCGCCCATGGTGGCCACTGCGTCGCCCGCCTCGACGGGCGGGTGATCTTCGTCCGGCACGCGCTGCCCGGTGAGACCGTTCGGGTGGCCATCACCGACACCACCCACGACCGGTTCTGGCGCGGCGATGCCGTCGAGGTCCTGCAGGCGGTCCCCGGACGGATCACTCCGCGCTGCCCGGTCGCCGGGCCGGGGATGTGCGGGGGCTGCGACTTCCAGCACGCCGATCCGGCCACCCAGCGCGGCCTCAAGGCGGCCGTCGTCCGCGAACAGCTCTCCCACCTCGCCGGGCTGGACGTCGAGGTCGAGGTCGAGGAACTGCCCGGCGGCTCCTTCGGCTGGCGGACCCGGATGGCGTACATCGCCCGGGGGGGCGCCGCGGCGATGCGGGTACACCGGAGCAAGGACCTGATCGACGTCCCGGCCGGCGGCTGCCCACTCGCGGTCGCCGCCCAACCCGACCCGCACGCCCTGGCCGGCGCCCTCGGCGATCCGGACGAGCACGCGCTGCGCGTCGTCACCGCGGCGCGCGGGGCCACGACGGTGCTGGTCGACGGCGTGGTCACCGAGGGCACGCGTGACCTCGTCGAACGGGCCGCCGGGCGCGACTGGCGGGTCGACGCCGACGGCTTCTGGCAGGTCCACCCGTACGCCGCCGACACCCTGGTGGACGCGGTGCTGCAGGCGGTGTCACCCCAGGAGGGGGAGCGGGGCTTCGATCTCTACTGCGGGGTCGGTCTGTTCGCCGGCGCGCTGGGGGACGCCGGCGTGCGGATGTGGGGTGTCGAGGTCGACAGGCGGGCGATCGAACTGGCCCAGGCGAACGTGCCGGGCGCCCGGTTCACCGCCGGCCGGGTCGACCGAGTGCTGCGCCGGATGCCCCGCGCCACCGACCTGGTGGTGCTGGACCCGCCACGGACCGGTGCCGGCAAGGACGTCATCGACGCCGTGGCCGACCGCAACCCGAGGGCGATCGCCTACGTCGCCTGCGACCCGGCCGCACTCGGCCGTGATCTGGGCCGGCTCCGCCGCCAGGGCTACGAACTGGCGTCGCTGCGGGCCTTCGACCTGTTCCCGAACACCCACCACGTGGAGTGCGTGGCGACCTGCGTGCCGGCCTGAGCCGGCCCGCCCGCGACGGGAACGCCGGGTGGGGCAGCCGAGAGGCCCGGTGGTGCCGATGCCTGGTCGTACGGGGAGGAACCGGTGGCGGGCGCCTGGCGTGCGGACGCGGTCGGTGGACGTCAGTGGTTCGCCCAGGCCTCCCCGCCCGTGGTCAGGTCGGTGACCAGTTGGTTGAAGTGACCGCTGGCCAGTTGGGCGAGCGTGGTCGAGTCCAGGACCGCGCGCAGTGAGGCCCGGACGGCGACCCACAGGGTCGGCAGGTGCTGGGTGGCGCCGCGGTACTCGGTGTCCTGGGGACGCAGCCCCCGGACCTCCCAGAGGGGGCCGTCGACGGTGCGCATGATGTCGCCGATGGTGATCTCATCGGCCCCGCGGGCGAGGAAATAGCCGCCCCTGGACCCGCGCAGGCTGGTGATCAGGCCGCCGCGGCGCAGATCGGCGAAGATCGCCTCCATGAACTTACGGGGCAGGTCCTCCTGCTGGGTGACGGAGTCCAGGGTCACCGGTTCCGACGGATCGGCGGTGGCCAGGTGCACCATGGCGCGGACAGCGTATTCGGTGCGCGCGGAGAGGTTCACGCCGTCATCCTACGGGTAGGGCCGTGCCGATACGGGAGCCGCGACGGGCGCCTTGAGGTGATGATGGGCAGCCGAGGTACATGGTCCCTGAGGTGATGTTGGGTGGCGGGCTGCGCGTGCCGCGGTGACGTGGTTGGATCGTCAGAGCACGGGAAGCCGTGATATCTTGACGTCAAGAGAAAACTGTCGAGGGAGCTGTATTCATGAGCGTCAACAGCCTGGGTGCCAAGGCCGGCCTGGAGGTCAACGGCACGAACTACGAGATCTTCCGCCTGGATGCGGTCGAGGGCTCCGAGCACCTCCCGTACTCCCTCAAGGTCCTGCTGGAGAACCTGCTCCGTACCGAGGACGGTGCGAACATCACCGCCGGCGACATCAAGGCGCTCGCGTCCTGGGATCCGGCGGCCGAGCCGAGCAAGGAGATCCAGTTCACTCCGGCCCGCGTGATCATGCAGGACTTCACCGGCGTGCCCTGTGTCGTCGACCTGGCCACGATGCGCGAGGCGATCACCGACCTCGGTGGCGACCCGGCCAAGGTCAACCCGCTCTCCCCGGCCGAGATGGTGATCGACCACTCCGTCATCGTGGAGCACTTCGGCACCCCTGAGGCCTTCGCCCAGAACGTCGACGTCGAGTACCAGCGCAACCAGGAGCGCTACCAGTTCCTCCGCTGGGGCCAGACCGCCTTCGACGACTTCAAGGTCGTCCCCCCGGGCACCGGCATCGTGCACCAGGTCAACATCGAGAACCTCGCCCGCGTGGTCTTCCCGCGTGAGGTCAACGGTGTCCTGCAGGCCTACCCCGACACCTGTGTCGGCACCGACTCCCACACCACCATGGTCAACGGCCTCGGCGTCGTCGGCTGGGGCGTGGGTGGCATCGAGGCCGAGGCTGCCATGCTCGGCCAGCCGGTCTCCATGCTCATCCCGCGCGTCGTCGGCTTCAAGCTGACCGGCTCGCTCAACGAGGGTGTCACCGCCACCGATCTCGTCCTCACCATCACTGACATGCTGCGCAAGCACGGGGTGGTCGGTAAGTTCGTCGAGTTCTACGGTGAGGGCGTCGCCTCCATCCCGCTGGCCAACCGCGCCACCATCGGCAACATGTCGCCGGAGTACGGCTCCACCATCGCGGTGTTCCCGATCGACGACAAGACCATCGACTACCTGCGCCTCACCGGCCGTACCGAGGACCAGATCGCTCTGGTCGAGCAGTACGCCAAGGCCCAGGGCCTGTGGCTGGACACCACCAAGGAGGCCAAGTACTCCGAGTACATCGAGCTGGACCTGTCGACGGTCGTCCCGTCGATCTCCGGCCCGAAGCGCCCCCAGGACCGCATCCTGCTGGCCGAGGCCAAGGACAAGTTCGAGGCCACCGTCCCGTCCTACACCGATGACTGGAAGGCCACCGTCCCGGTGACCCTGGCCGACGGCACCTCGTTCGACCTGCCGAACGGTGCGGTGACCGTCGCGGCGATCACCTCCTGCACCAACACCTCCAACCCGTCGGTGATGCTCGGTGCGGCGCTGATCGCCAAGAGGGCCGTCGAGAAGGGCCTCTCGCCCAAGCCGTGGGTCAAGACCTCGGTCGCCCCGGGTTCCCAGGTCGTCACCGACTACTACGAGAAGGCCGGCCTGCAGCAGTACCTCGATGCCCTGCGGTTCAACACCGTCGGCTACGGCTGCACCACCTGCATCGGCAACACCGGTCCGCTGATCCCGGAGATCTCCCAGGCGGTCAACGAGAACGACATGGCCGTCACCGCCGTGCTGTCGGGCAACCGCAACTTCGAGGGCCGGATCAGCCCCGACGTGAAGATGAACTACCTGGCCTCCCCGATGCTGGTCATCATCTACGCCCTCGCCGGCACGATGGACATCGACCTGGCCACCGAGCCGCTCGGCAAGGACCAGGCCGGCAACGACGTCTTCATGCGCGACCTGTGGCCGACCCAGGCCGAGATCGACGATGTCGTGGCCTCCTCCATCTCCCCGGAGATGTTCACCAAGGACTACGCCGACGTCTTCAAGGGCGACGAGCGCTGGCGCTCGCTGCCGACCCCGGAGGGCAAGGTCTTTACCTGGGACCAGGACTCGACCTACGTCCGCAAGGCCCCGTACTTCGACGGCATGCCGGCGAAGCCCGAGCCGGTCAGCGACATCAAGGGCGCCCGCGTCCTGCTGAAGCTGGGCGACTCGGTCACCACTGACCACATCTCGCCGGCCGGCAACATCAAGGCCGACTCCCCGGCCGGCAAGTACCTCGCCGGGCACGGTGTGGCGCGCAAGGACTTCAACTCGTACGGTTCCCGTCGTGGCAACCACGAGGTGATGATCCGCGGCACCTTCGCCAACATCCGCCTGCGCAACCAGATCGCTCCGGGCACCGAGGGCGGCTTCACCCGCGACTTCACCCAGGCCGAGGGCCCGGTGACCACCGTGTTCGACGCCTCCGAGGCGTACCGTGCGGCCGGCACCCCGCTGGTCGTCCTGGGCGGCAAGGAGTACGGCTCCGGCTCGTCGCGTGACTGGGCCGCCAAGGGCACCATGCTGCTGGGCGTCAAGGCCGTCATCGTCGAGTCGTTCGAGCGCATCCACCGCTCGAACCTCATCGGCATGGGCGTCCTCCCGCTGCAGTTCCCGGCCGGCGAGTCGCACGAGTCCCTCGGCCTGACCGGCGAGGAGACCTTCGACATCTCCGGTGTGGAGGAGCTCAACACCGGGTGCACTCCGAAGACGATGCACGTCACCGCGACCCGTCCCGACGGCTCGGTGGTCGAGTTCGAGGCCGTCGTCCGGATCGACACCCCCGGAGAGGCCGACTACTACCGCAACGGCGGCATCCTGCAGTACGTGCTGCGGCACATGAAGGCGACCGCCTGATCAGCTGCTCGTCGACGACCGGGGCCGGTCGGGGGGGGGACCACCCGACCGGCCCCGTGCCAAGGCGGCACCGGTGCGCGAGCTGACCGGTCCGGTGGGTGGGCGCCGTGGGGGCACCGGCGTCGTGAGCGGTCCTCCGGGAAGGTTGCCGTACGCCGCTTCCGGGGACACCGGACCGGTCCGGCGGTTAGCGTGGTGGCGTGACCCCACGCATGCCGAGCCACGACGCCGGTCTGGCACCGATGTTCCGCGAGTTCCTCGCCGCGCTGGGCGCCGGTGACCCGCGGCTGGTGGAGCGCTTCTTCGTGCCCGGCGAGCAGACCCTGCTCGGCCGTGGCGGCGGTATGGTGGTCGGCTTCGCCCAGGTGGTCGAGGCCGTACGGGCCGACCCGCTGCCGGCGATCGAGGGGCTGGTCCAGACCCACATGCGCGAGATCGGGCCGGAGGGCACCCTGATCACCGTGACCCATCGCGCTCCCGGCGGTGGACGGGGGGTGATGACCCTGCTGTGGGAGCGTACGCCGGACGGCTGGCGGATCGCCTCGGCCCACGTCGACACCCCGGTCCCGGCGGTGGACGCCCGGATCTGGCGGGAGGCCGGCACCCCACTGGTCGGTCCGACCGGGCCAGGGGCCCTCGACGGGCTGGGTATCGCTCTCGCCGACGTCATCCGGGTCGCCGGCCACCGGACCGCTCTCGGCAGCGCCGCCGTGCTGGCCGCGGATGTCCCGGCACCCGCCTCGGCGGCCGTCGTGGAGGCCATCCTGCAGGCCGGGGCACGGATCGTCGGACTGGCCCGGGTCGATGAACTCACCCTGGGGACCACCGGTGCCGGTCCCGCGGGGATGCCGGTGAACGTCCGGGCGGTCGACCGCATCCCGGGCGGGTCCATGTCCGGGCCGACGGCCGCCGTCGCGCAGGGCCAGGCCGACATCGCGGTCGGCACCGACAGCGGGGGCTCCCTGCTCGCGCCCGCCTGTTACCAGGGACTCTTCGCACTGCGGACCACCCACGGCCTGGTGCCGACCGACGGAGTCACCACCGTCGCACCCTCCCTCGACACGATCGCCTGGGCCACTCGTGATCTCGGGACCCTGGCCACGGTCGCCGAGACCCTGTTGCCCGCGGCCGGGCGACGGGAGCCCGACGAGGTGCTGCTCTGCCCCGAGCTGCTGGAACTGGCCGATCCGGACGTCGTCCGGGCCGTCGAGGCCGTCACCGGGCGCTGGGACAGTGAGCTGGCGCCGATGCGACTGGTCGCACTGTCCCGCAGCACCCTGGCCGGGTGGGGCGACACGCTGCGGGATGTCCGTGACCTGGAGGCGGCCGTCCGGTTCGGCGACTGGGCCCTGGCCGGTCCCCAGCCCCTGGAGCCGGAGACTGCGGCGGTGCTGCGGGCCGGACGGGCCGTCCTGGCCGACGGGGCGGAACGGGTCCGGCGGGCCCAGGCCGCGGCCCGGGCCGCCATCGCCGAAGCCGTCGGCAACGGGGTGCTGATCGTGCCGACGACCGCCACCGTCGCTCCGACCCGTGACCTCGGTGGGGCGGCCGGGCGGCGCGGCCGGCAGCGCAGCGCCCAGTTGGCGGCGATCGCCCCGCTGGGCGGGCTCCCCACCCTGACCGTCCCGCTGCTGACCCGGCGCCGGCTGCCGGTCGGGCTGAGCCTGATCGGCCCGGTGGGCAGCGACCATGCCCTGGTGGCGCTCACCCGTCGACTGCTGGCCGGTGAGTGGACACCGGTCACCTAGACTCGCCGGGGTGCTCGCCCCGCTGAGATCGCCCGTCGTCAGGCTGGGACTGTCGGTCTCGCTGGCGACCGGGCTGTACGGGGTCTCCTTCGGCGCACTCGCCGTCGCCGCCGGCCTGACCATCTGGCAGACCTGCGCGCTCTCCCTGCTGATGTTCACCGGTGGGTCCCAGTTCGCCTTCATCGGCACCATCGCCGGTGGTGGGGGCGGGATGACCGCGACACTCGCCGCGACCCTTCTGGGGGTGCGCAACGCCGTGTACGGAGTCTCGATGAACGCCCGGCTGCGACCGAGCGGCTGGCACCGCTTCGTCGCCGCCCAGCTGACCATCGACGAGTCGACAGCAGTCGGCGCCAGTCAGGTCGAGCCGGTCGAGGTACGGCGCGGATTCTGGACCACCGGCCTCGGCGTCTTCGTGCTGTGGAACCTGTTCACCCTGGTCGGCGCCCTGGTCGGCGCCGCGCTGGGCGACCCGCGGGCCTGGGGGCTCGACGGGGCCGCCGTCGCCGCCTTCGCGGGATTGCTCTGGCCGCGCCTGCGCCGCCGCGAGGCGGGCTCCGTCGCCGTGGTCTGCGGTCTCGTCACCGCCCTGGCCACGCCGTTCGTCCCGGCCGGCATCCCGATCCTGGCGGCCGCCGTGGTGGCCGTGGGGTGGTCGCTGTGGGGTCCGGGCCGCTCCCGTCCGGCGCACCGCCCGGGCCGCGCCCGTCCGGGGCGGGGGAGGCCACGATGAGCCTCTGGGGATGGATCGTGCTGGCCTGCCTGGCCGCGTACGGACTCAAGGTCTCGGGCTACCTGGTGCCCGACCGGGTGCTCGAGCACCCGGCGATGACCCGGCTGACGACGGTGCTCACCATCGGTCTGCTGTCGGCGCTGGTGGTGACGAACACGTTCGCCAGCGGTCCGGCGCTGGTCCTGGACGCCCGGGTGGTGGCACTCGTGGTGGCCGTGGTGGCGCTGGCGCTGCGGGCCCCGTTCCTGCTGGTGGTGGTGCTGGGCGCGGTGGCCGCCGCCCTGACCCGGCTGCTCGGCTGGGGCTGACCGGGCCAGGCGGAACCTCCGGGTGGAACCGCCTCGGGGCGAGCTGCCGCACGACCGGGCCGTTCAGCCCGGTTCAGCCGCTCGTCCGGTGCAGTTCGGCCTGGTCGGTCAGCTCGCCCGTGTCGCTCAGCCCAGCCGTGCCGGTCAGCCCAGCCGCGTGAAGGCCTTGATGCCCCACGTACGCAGCGCCGCGAACAGGGCCACGGCCCCGGTCGTCACGGTCACCAGCATCGCCAGCAGCGCCCCGGTCGAGCCGATCACCGGTGCCGCCGCGAGCCCGACCATGCTCAGCAGCACGCTGCCGGCGAAGCCGACCAGCAGGGCGACCAGCACGCTCACGCTCTGCTTGACGACGATCGCGTCGCCGGGGGCGTCGAGCACCGGCCACAGCAGGTTGGTGACCAGCCCCAGCTCCGCCACGAGCACGGTGACGAGGGCGGCGATGAGCAGCAGCAGCGCCCCGTCGACCGGTCCCGCTCCGGTGAGGACGGCCAGCACCAGGGCGAGTGGAACGAGGGCCGGCAACACCACCAGCAGGTTGAGCGCCGCCTTCGCCGCCAGCACCACGGACGGGTCGACGGGTGCGGCGCGCAGGATCCACAGCCGGTCGCCCTCCAGGGAGATGCTCGGGGCCGTCGTACAGGTCAGAGCCGGCAGCAGGGCGAGCACGACGGCCGCCAGGACGGGAAGCGGGACGTCCAGCGCGGCGGACATCGCGCGCACCGGCTCCGGCAGACCACCGGCGATGATGAGCCATCCGGCGCCGACCAGCAGCATGATCACGCCGAAACCGCTGTTCACCACGTAGACGGTGCTGGTGAAGAACCTGTGGGCCTCCCGGCGGAGCAGGGCGTGGAACGGCGTCCGGACGCCCAGGGCGGTGAGGTCGACCCGGGAGGTCGTGGGTGCGGTGTCGGGCCGGCCGACGACGAGCGGGACGTAGACGAGCGACAGCAGCCAGGCGACCAGGCAGAACGGCACCAGGCCGATCAGCAGGAGGACCGCCGCGGCGCCCACCGACCCGTCGAGAGTGAGATCGCGCAGGGCCATGAAGGGCCAGGCCCAGGACTGCAGGACGGCTCGCAGGGCGGCGGGGTCGCTGCCCAGCAGGTCCTGGATGTGGCGTACGCCCGGGACGAGGGCGAGCGACAGCGCCGCCGTGACCACCAGGATCGTGACGTTGGCCAGGGACCGTCCGCGACGCCACGGAGTGGCCACGGTGAACAGCAGCGCCAGGGCCATCGACAGCGCGGTGACGGCCAGTGCCACCAGGATCGCCCCGACGACCAGCGCCGGCCAGAACCAGCCGGGGACGGCGACGTACTGTGCGCACACCACCCCGCTGGGCACCATGGCGACGACGATGAGCAGGATGTTCTGCAGCGCGACCGCGGCGAGTTTCGCCAGGACGATGGTGCGGGGGCGCAGCGGCAGGCTGAGCAGCAGGGTGTCGTCACGGCCGCCCAGCGCCGACCGGCTCACGCCGAAGGTGCCGGCCGAGAGCGCTCCGAACGCCGCCAGTGCGGAGATGATCACCAGGACCAGATCGGCCGCGCCGACCCGGTCGAGCGCCACTGCGAGGCCGGCCGAGTAGACGGAGCTGAGGCCCGCGGTCATGGCGGTGATGATCGTGACCAGCACGGCCACCGACCAGCGGCGTCGGGTACGGGTCCGGCGGCCCATGCCCACCAGGAGTGCCCACAGCTGGATCCGGGTGAGGGCGAGCCCGGGGATCATCGGGCCTCTCCCTGCAACTCCAGGAACACATCCTCCAGGGACGCGGTCCGGGTCACCTGGGCGGTCGGGCCGCTGACGATCAGCCGGCCGTGCCGGATGATCGCGATGTCGTCGCACAGGGTCTGGGCCACCTCGAGGATGTGGGTCGAGAAGAGCACCGCCCCGCCGCTGCGGCACAGCCCGCGCAGGTGCTGCTTGAGGGTGTGCGAGGCCACCGGGTCGAGCCCGACGAAGGGCTCGTCGAGGAGCAGCAGGCGCGGCTGACGCAGGAAGGCGCTGATCAGGGCGAGTTTCTGCTTCATGCCGTGGCTGTAGCCGCCGATCATTCCGCCCAGCTCCTCGGTGAGACCGTACGCCTCGGCGTACTCGGCGATCCGGGCGCGTCGCTCGGCGCGGGGGATCCGGTAGAGGTCCGCGATGAACCCGAGGAAGTCCAGGCCGGTCATGAAGTCGTACAGGTCGGGGTTGTCGGGGAGGAAGGGGTGACCCGCTTGGCGCCCAGCGGATCGGCGCGGACGTCGTGGCCGTCGATCGTGATGCTGCCGGTGGCGAAGGGCAGGATGCCTGCCGCGGCCCGCAGCGTGGTCGACTTTCCGGCACCGTTGTGCCCGATGAATCCGGTGATCCGCCCGTCGGGGACGTCGAGGGTCAGGTCGTCCACCGCGAGGGTGCTGCCGAAGCGATGGGTGAGGTGCGCGATCTCCAGCATCGGAGCCTTCCTCGGGTGATCGGGTGATGAACCAGGTGGTCAGGTGATGAACGCATGGTCCGGTGATGGTCCGGTGATCGGATGTCCGAAGAGTATAGGATAACCAGTTAGCTTGCAATACATAATACCTGGTGAAAGGCAATACCTGGTCACCCGGTGCCGGTCGGTGCCGGAGACCGACCCCCGACGGACCGCTGCTGATCTCGACATCGGGATGCTTCCGATCCCGTGACCGGGATGCTTCGAAAGTCGAGGATCCACGGGGTCGCGCCCTAGACTGATCAGCATGCCATTGTTGGAGAGGATCCAGGGTCCCGAGGACCTGCGTGACCTGACCCGCACCGAAATGGACGAGCTGGCCGCGGAGATCCGTGACTTCCTCATCACCCACGTGAGCCGTACGGGCGGCCACCTGGGACCCAACCTCGGTGTGGTCGAGTTGACTCTGGCGGTGCACCGCATCTTCACCTCGCCGCAGGACCCGATCGTCTTCGACACGGGCCATCAGAGCTACGTGCACAAGATCCTCACCGGGCGCCAGGCGAGGTTCGACCAATTGCGCCAGCGCGACGGCCTGTCCGGCTATCCCAGCCGGGAGGAATCCGAGCATGACTGGGTGGAGAACTCGCATGCCTCCGCCGCGCTGTCCTGGGCCGAGGGCATGGCGAAAGCGCTCAAACTCAGGGGGGAGACGGGGCGTACGGTCGTCGCCTTCGTCGGTGACGGGGCACTGACCGGCGGGATGGCCTGGGAGGCCCTCAACAACATCGCCGTCCAGGACGACCTGCGGCTGGTCATCGTGGTGAACGACAACGGTCGTTCCTACACCCCGACGGTGGGCGGGCTGGCGCAGCACCTGGCGGTGATGCGCACCGATCGGCGCTACGAGGATCTCCTCGACATGATCAAGCGCAACGTGAGCCGTACGCCCCTGGTGGGCCGGCCCGCCTACGACCTGCTGCACGGTCTCAAGATCGGGCTGAAGGACGTGCTGGCGCCGCAGGGTCTCTTCGCCGACCTCGGCCTGAAGTACGTCGGGCCGATCGACGGTCACGACGAGCCGGCGGTGGAGCGGGCACTGGCCCAGGCGAAGGACTTCGGCGGGCCGGTGATCGTGCACTGCCTGACCCAGAAGGGGCACGGCTTCCGGGCGGCGGAGCAGAACGAGGAGGACCGCTTCCACGCGATCGGCCAGATCGACGCGCACACCGGTGAGCCGTTGTCCAGCATCGTCACGGCCACCTGGACCGACATCTTCGCCGAGGAACTCGTCCGGATCGGCGCGCGTCGCGACGACGTCGTGGCCATCACCGCGGCCATGCTGCACCCGACCGGCCTCAACCGGTTCGCCGCGACCTACCCGGACCGGACCTTCGACGTGGGCATCGCCGAGCAGCACGCGGTGACCTCCGCCGCGGGCATGGCGGCAATGGGCCTGCACCCGGTCGTGGCGGTCTACTCCACGTTCCTCAACCGGGCCTTCGACCAGGTGCTGATGGACGTCGGCCTGCACCGCGCCGGGGTCACCTTCGTCCTCGACCGGGCCGGCATCACCGGCTCCGACGGCCCCAGCCACAACGGCATGTGGGACCTGTCGGTCTTCCAGGTCGTGCCCGGGATGCACATGGCCGCTCCGCGCGACGCCACGCGCCTGCGTGAGGCGCTGAACCTGGCGGTGGACATCGACGATGCCCCCTCCCTGGTCCGCTTCTCCAAGGACAAGCTGCCCGACGACATCGAGGCGATCAGCCACCACGGTGGCGTCGACGTGCTCTACTCGTCCGCGGGCCGCCCGCGGGTGCTCGTGGTGGCGTACGGCCAGATGGTCGGCACCGGTCTCGACGTCGGTCGACGGCTCACCCAGCAGGGCATCCCGGCGACGGTCGTCGACCCGGTCTGGGCGCTCCCGGTCGGGGACGACCTGCTGGACCTCGCCGGCGACCATGACCTCGTCGTCACGATCGAGGACAACTGCGTCGTCGGGGGAGTGGGGGCCCGGCTCGAGCAGGTGATGGCCGACCGCGAGATCACCACGCCGACGCAGACCTTCGGCATCCCCGACCAGTACCTCGAGCAGGGGTCACGCGGCCAGCTCCTGACCGACCTCGGCCTCACCGGCCAGGACATCGCCCGTTCGGTGGTCGAGCACATGCTGCGGCTGGACCGGGTCCCGGCAGCCCCTGCGGTCGACGTCCGCCCGGAGACCGACTAGCGGCGCGCCGCGAGCGGATCATCCCCACGGCCGGCTCGGATCCGGGGCGGTCCGACGAGGGGGTGGTCCGACGAGTCTCCGGGGGTTCCGATGGCCCTCAGGGACTGACCCCGACGATCCCGGGGACTGCCCCGGACGATCTCAGGCGACGGCCAGTGCCGAGGCCAGCGCCTCCCGGGTGAGCTCCCGTTGCCACAACCGGGCCCCCGCGGCCGCGAGTTGCTCGTCGACCGCGACCGGCGTCAGCGAGCGGGGCGGCTGCCAGCACAGCCGGTGCCAGGTGTCGGGGGTGAGCAGGTTCTCCGGTGGCACGGTGTGCTGCTCGGCAATCCGGCTGAGGGCCTCGCGGGCCGCGGTGAAGCGAGCGTACGCCTCCGGATTGTGCCCCTGCCAGGTGCGCGGCGCGCCGTTGCCCCGCCGTGGCGGGCGGACGGAGGGATACTCCTGCGGGTCCATCGCCTCGACCCGTCGCACCGCGTCGGACCAGATGTTGAGGTAGCGCTTCGCGACGCCCTTACGGAAGCCGGAGAGCTCGCTGAGACTGCCGGCGGTCAGATCCGACCGGGTGGCGGCGCTGACGATCACCCGGTCGTTGAGGATCCGGCCGGGGGCCTTGTCCCGACGGGCGGCGATCCGCTCCCTCGCCTCCCACAGCTCGCGCACGAGCGCCAGCTGGCGGCGTCCGTGGACGTCGTGGATGCCCGAGACCCGACGCCAGAGTTCCTCGCGGGGTGGCCGGGACGTCCCGGCGTCCTCGACGAGGTGGGTGAACTCCTGTCGTGCCCACTCGTCCTTGCCCGCGGCGACGAGTTCGGCGGACATCGCGTCGCGGAGCTCGTCCAGCAGCTCGACGTCGAGCGCGGCGTAGACCAGCCAGTCCTCCGGCAGCGGCCGGGTCGACCAGTCGTCCGCGGAGTGCTCCTTCAGCAGGTGCACCCCGCAGAACTGTTCGGCCATCGCCCCCAATGACACCCTGGGGTAGCCGAGCAGTCGGCCGGCCAGCTCGGTGTCGAACAGCCGGGTGGGGGTCAGCCCGACCTCGACCAGGCAGGGCAGGTCCTGGGTGGCGGCGTGGATGATCCACTCGGCATCGCCCACGGCGTCGCGCAGGCCGGAGAGGTCCGCCAGCTCGTCGTCGGGGGCCAGCGCGACCGGGTCGAGGAGGAACGTCCCGGCTCCCCGGCGGCGCAGCTGGATCAGCCAGGCCTTCGGGGAGTAGCGGAACCCGTGGGCGCGTTCGGTGTCGATGCCGAGCGGGCCCTCCCCGCCGGCGAGGGCCTCGACCATCGCCTCGTACCCGGCGTCGGTGTCGGTGACCGCCGGCACCCCGTCGCGGGGGGTGAGCAGAGTGGGCAGCTCGGTGTCCGTCCCGGTGACCAGCCCGTCCACGGCTCAGCGCTCCTGGCTGCGCTGGCGCAGCGGGGTCATCATCACGACGCCGTCGGGCAGCGGCGGGATGCCGCAGGTGGCGCAGAGCAACTCGGCGAACGCATCCAGGTGCGCCTCGATCCCACCGCCGTCCAGGTCGAGCCGGGGGGTCCAGGAGGCCCGGATCTCCATCTCGGCCTGCGACGGCTGCTCCTGGAGGCCGCCGAAGGACCGGCTCCAGGTGCACGCCACGTTGCCACTGGGGGCGACGTACGCGGCCTGGTGGGACCCCAGTGCCTCGAGCAACCACGACCACCCGACGTCGGCCAGCATGGTGTCGGTCACCATCTCGGGGTCCATCGCGCCCTTGGCGTACGCGACGACCCGGAACGTGCCCTGCCAGGCGTCGATCCCGTCGGGGTCGTGCAGGATCACCAAGCGGCCACTGCCGAGCTCCTGGTCCCGGATGGTGAGGTCGGCCGAGACGGCGACCGCATAGGGGGCGACCCGCTGCGGCGAGGGGATCTCCTCGATCACCAGGCCCGGGCGCCACAGGTGTGCCCTCAGGTCGGCGACCACCCGCTGGAACGGGGTCGGCATTGCCGTGGGGTCGGGATGAGCTGCCACCCCTGTAGGGTATGCTGCCCGGTCCCTCCCGTCTGCGTACGACTCGCCGGGCCCCGTGCCCGTGGCGCCCGCCGGGACCGCGTGCACCGGTCGGGATGCCAGTGATGCGGAGTCGGTGACGCGGAGTCGGTGGCACCGACTCGACGGCCGGGACGTCCGCGATGCGGAGCCCCCGGCACTGGTGTCCGCGGTACGGATGACCGCAGCACGGAACGACGTCGCGGACGTCGGCCGGCCACCTGGTCCGGCGTGCGAGGATGGCCGGGTGACAGACACCCCCAGCCTGTTGGCCGCCGCCGCCCGAGAACAGGGGAACACCCTCCCCGTCTGGTTCATGCGTCAGGCGGGTCGTTCCTTGCCGGAGTACCGGGCGATCCGCGAGGGGATCCCGATGCTGGAGTCCTGCCGGCGGCCGGACCTGGTCACCGAGATCACCCTGCAGCCGGTCCGGCGTCACGACGTGGACGCGGCCATCTTCTTCTCCGACATCATGGTGCCGCTGGCGGCCGCCGGGGTGGACCTGGAGATCCGGGCCGGCGTCGGCCCGGTGATCGCCGACCCGATCCGTACGGCCGAACAGATCCACGCCCTGCCGGACCTGGACCCGGAGGCGATCCCCGACATCGCGGAGTCGGTCCGGGCGATCCGGGCGGCCCTGCCGCCGCACAAGGTGCTGATCGGCTTCGCCGGCGCGCCGTACACCCTCGCCTCCTACCTGGTGGAGGGCGGGCCCAGCAAGGACTACGCCCGGACGAAGGCCCTGATGGCCGCCGAGCCGATGCTGTGGGACGAGCTGTGTGCGAAGCTGGCGAGGATCTCCGCGACCTTCCTGCGGGTCCAGATCGATGCCGGCGCGCAGGCGGTCCAGTTGTTCGACTCGTGGGCCGGCAGCCTCGCCCCGCTCGACTACGCCACCCGGGTCCAACCGCACTCGGCGCACGTCCTGTCCCGCGTCTCCGACGTGCCGCGGATCCATTTCGGTGTCGGCACCGGTGAGCTGCTGCGCCTGATGGGCGCGGCCGGCGCGGATGTCGTCGGCGTCGACTGGCGGGTGCCGCTCGATGAGGCGACCCGGCGGATCGGCCCCGGCCGGGCCGTCCAGGGCAACCTCGACCCCGCGCTGCTCAGGGCACCGTGGGAGGTCGTCGCGGACCGTGCCCGCGACGTCATCCGGGCCGGGGCGGCAGCGCCCGGCCACATCTTCAACCTCGGCCACGGCGTGCCGGCCGACACCGACCCCGACGTGCTGACCCGGCTGGTGGCCCTGGTGCACGAGGAGGGCCCTGCCCTCCGCGCCGCGGCACCGGCCCGCTGAACGGCACCGGCCCACTGACCCCGTCCATCGCAGAAAGGCACCGCCGTGAAGAAGGCGCGCGAGATCAATGACACCATCCGCTACACCATGTGGTCCGTGTTCCGGCGGACGGATCCCACCGTCGGGACGGCGGCGGCCCGCGAGGCGCTCGCCGCGCTGGCCGGGTACGAGGGTGACGACACCGACCTGGTGATCCGTGGCTGGTACGACGTGTCCGGTTTCCGGGCCGACGCGGACGTGATGGTGTGGTGGCACGCCCCCGAGGTGGAGACCGTGCAGGCCGCCTACAACACGCTGCGCGCCTCCGCGCTCGGTCGTACGCTCGAGCCGGTCTGGTCGCAGGTCGCGCTGCACCGCCCGGCCGAGTTCAACAAGGGCCACATCCCCGCCTTCATGGCCGAGGAGGAGCCCCACCCCTACCTGGTCGTCTATCCGTTCGTCCGGTCCTACGAGTGGTACCTGCTGCCCGACGACGAGCGGCGCAAGCTGCTGGCCGAGCACGGCATGATGGCCCGGGACTACCCGGACGTCCGGGCCAACACCGTCGCCTCGTTCGCCCTGGGCGACTACGAGTGGATGCTGGCCTTCGAGGCCGACGAGCTGCATCGCATCGTCGACCTGATGCGTCACCTGCGCGGTGCTGAGGCCCGCCGGCACACCCGGCTGGAGGTCCCGTTCTACACCGGGTGCCGCTACGAGCTGCCGGAGCTCGTCGCCCGCTGGAACCCGGCGCACTGACCTACCGGCACGACCTGATCTGCCGACACGACGAACGGCCCGTCCCTGACAAGGGGCGGGTCGTTCGTCGCGGTCGAGGCTCCTGGAGCCGGGGCTGTCGTCCGTCGTCCGGGCGGGCGTGCGTGCCCGTACGCGTTGCCGTTGTGGGCATCGGTGCGTCCGGGCGCCGTACGCACCGAGGGTGGATGACCGGCGCCCGCCGGGGGCGTCAGCCGCGGGTGTCGCCCGGGTCGAGGGTGAGGCTGATCGAGTTGATGCAGTAACGCAGGTCGGTGGGGGTGTCGAACCCCTCGCCCTCGAACACATGGCCGAGGTGCGAGCCACAGTTCGCGCAGCGCACCTCGGTGCGGCGCATGCCGAGGCTGTCGTCGACCAACTCGACGATCCGGTCGCCGGCCAGTGGTGACCAGAAGGCGGGCCAGCCGCAGTGCGCGTCGAACTTCTCGATGCTCCGGAAGAGCTCCGCGCCGCAGGCACGGCAGCGATAGACGCCGGGGGTGGTGGTCGTCTCGTACTCGCCGCTGAAGGGCCGCTCGGTGCCGGCCTCGCGCAGCACGTGGTACTCGGCGGGGGTGAGCCGAGTGCGCCACTCCTGCTCCGACAGCTTCAGGGCCGGCTCCTGGGGGTGCTGATGGGGGGTGGGCTTCATGCGGGTCAGTGTAGGCCGGGCCCCCGCGCCACCGGGGGCCTGCGGTCAGGCGCCGATGGCGCGCAGCTCGGGGGCCTCGTCCGGCTCCTCGTCGCCCTCGGCGGCCGGTACGAGGCTGCCGAAGTCGATCAGGTCCATCGCGCCCACCACGTACCGGTGCATGGCCAGTTCGGCCACCGCCGGTCCGGCGGTCATCGGTCGGCTGACCGCGATCGCGCCGGCGGCCAGGGCGGACTCGGCCTGGTGCGCCCACAGGTCGGAGGTGCTGAGGAACCATGAGCCCACGGCCACGTGCCGGCGCCCTTGGCTCCAGAGCGTCTGGATCGCCTCCTCGACCGAGGGGCCGGTCTCGTCCACGTACGCCGTGACACAGGCCAGCTTGTGGTGCATGCCCCACTGTCGGGTCCGACGCGCCAGCAGGGCGCGGCTGCGGACGTCCTCGGTCCCGGCGGTGGACAGCACCAGGCCGTCCAGCTCGGTGACGTGGTGGTCGCTGAGAGCCTGGCGCAGGGCGCGGTCCAGCATGGTCAGCAGCACCGGCTCGGGTCCGATCGGTCGGGCCAGCTGGACCCGCAGGTCGGGATGGGCCGCGGCGACCCGGGAGATCGCGTCACGGGCGGTGGCACTGGCACGGTAGGCGCAACCGACCTCGAGCGGGACGAAGACGATTTCCTCGGTGCCCAGCCGGGCCAGCTTCCCGGCCACCTGGACCGGGGAGGGGCCGGCTCCGCCGAGATAGGCGGCCCGTACGACGAGTTCGGGGCACCTGGCCATGAGCTCGTTCCGCATCGCATGGGTGATCTCCGCGATCTGGGGATCGCTGTGGCCATGGGCGAGCAGGACGAGGGCCGGGGCCGTCATTGCCGGTTCCTTTCCCCCCGGGCCGCCGGATGAGCCGGACCTGTGGCCGGGGAGTATTGATCAGGAGGGCCGTCCTGGGACGGCGTCTCAAAAGGTGGATAAGAGAACTTTCGCCCGTGTGAAATGGGTAACGCAAGTTCTTGTCTCACCTGTTGGGACCGTCTCTCAAAATGTGGTCCTGTGTGGGACTTGAGGAGGGGACCTCGGGAAGTGTGCCGGCGGGGCCGGGAGGGACTGCTGCCGTTCGGTTCCGGTCGGTCCGGTCCCGTGGGCTGCCCGGTCGCGGTGATGTCGTCCGGACCCGTGGTCCCTCCGGTCCGAGGGTGTCGTCCGGTCCGGACGACACCGTCCGGATCTGGTGATGCTGTCAGGTCCGGCGGTGAATGCAGAAGCCGTTCCGACGGGATCTCCCGTCGGAACGGCTTCATCAGTGGGCGGTACTGGATTCGAACCAGCGACCCCTTCGGTGTGAACGAAGTGCGCTACCACTGCGCCAACCGCCCGTGCGGTAGCCAACAATAGCCATGACGGTGTGGAATCGCCAAACCGGCGTGGCGGCGGGCTTTTCGCGGGGTGGATCCGGTCCGCGTGTGGTTGAGGTGGACCGTCCTGTCGAGGGTGATCCGCCCTGTTGTGGTGGACCGTCCCGTCGGGTGGCCTCTTTGTCTGGCCGGGTGGTCGCTCGGCTGGTCCGGGTGGGCCGAAGTTGCACCCGTGTCACGTGCTCTGATAGACATCTCCTCGCCGAACGGAGACGGGAGGCGTCGTCCGGAGCAACTGGCCTTCGACGAGGAGCGGGATCCGCGACATCGCGGATTTGGCCCCTCGGGGGAAGCCTGCTAGAGTTCCTGATCGCGCCTCGGGTCCCGAGGGGCACTGATGGCGAAGGTCTGTCCGGTCACGGACGGCTGGCGTCGTCTGCGGACGTGGCTCAGCTGGTAGAGCATCACCTTGCCAAGGTGAGGGTCGCGGGTTCGAATCCCGTCGTCCGCTCGGAGAGGGTCTCGCCCTTGGAAGCTCGGCAGGAGCAGGTCTCCTGCCTTCGGACCGGGTGCATCCGGGATGTGTCATCCGGGTGGGAGTCCTTCACGCGGTGGAGTGGCCGAGAGGCGAGGCAACGGACTGCAAATCCGTGTACACGGGTTCAAATCCCGTCTCCACCTCGGGCGGTTGGCGCAGCGGTAGCGCGCTTCCCTGACACGGAAGAGGTCGCTGGTTCGAACCCAGTACCGCCCACCAGAGAGAAAGTTGTCCGATCGGTACCCACCGGTCGGACGACTTTCTTGTTCCCGGTCCACTTCCTCGTGGTTCCCGGTCCACTTCCTCGTGCTGGTGGGCCGGCTCGTCCCCTCGAGTCAGTTGTCGGTGCCCATCCAGTGCATGAACCCGCGCCACCACCCCTTCGTACGACCGAACCAGCCGTCCCAGGGGGCCCGGCGGTGCGACGACCTCGGCGCCTCGACGGCGGGTGTCCGTGGGCTGCGGGACTGCCCTGACGGTCGGTGCGCCCGGGGCCGGGGCGGACGTCACCGGGGTGACGACGGCCGGAGCCGGTGTGCTGGAGGGTGTGGCTGGCGCGGTGGCGGCCGGGACCGTTGTGGGGGCGGTTGTGGTCACCGCGGTCGTCGAAGCAGTCGGCTTCGTCGTGGGAGAGGGCGTCGGGGCGGTGGGGGTGAGCGTCGGAGGTGTGCTGGTGGGGGGCGCGCTGGGGGCCGGCGCGAGCGGGGTGGGGGTGGCCGCTGCCGGCCGCGGTGACAACGTCGGCGGCGCCGTCGTCGGCGAGTCCGCCGTGGTCATGGTCGTGGTCGGAGTGGCCGCAGGCACGCGCACGGGCGTCACCCCGTACTGGACGCAGCGACCGTCCGAGATCGGCCCCGCCGCGACGAGGTAGTCCTTCGCCGGGTTGAGGATCACCCGCGTCACGCCGGTGATCGCATCCATGCAGGCGTCGGACAGCCTCCTCGACGTGCCCTCCCCGCCGACATAGACGTCGATCCATGGGACCCGTCCGCTGCTCGTCCGGTAGCCGGTGTGGCAGGGGCCGTTCTGGGGAGTCGACCCGTCACCGCAGGTGTCCTCGACGATCACGTACCGACGCAGGTTGGGGATGTACATCCGGGTACCGGCCGGGTAGTCGAGGACGTCCCCGGCTGCGGTGATGCTGTGCCCGACGGCCAGCGTGATCGGATCTGCATATGTGCCGACGCCGCCGGCCGTGCGGTGGATGACCGGATCCGAGATCGTGCTGCTGCCCGCCGGCGTGTTGTCCCACCAGCTGTAGCCCGTCAGGTAGAACTGGACGGACCTGTCCGAGGCGGCATCGGCGATCGGGGTGAAGGGCAGCACGGTGATCGTCGTGGTGGCGACGACGGCGGCCAACATCCGTGCGGGAATCGTGTTCATCTGGGGCCCTCTCCGGGTGTGCCCGATCGGCGAACCGCCGCGAGCGAGCTCGATCCCGTTGAGGGTAGAGCCGGCCCGATCCGAGAGGACACCCTCCAGTTACAGGTGAGCTTGAGGATCGCCGCCCGGAGGTGTGAGCGGCAACCACCGTCCCGCCACCGCCGCCAGGAATCGACCTCACGAGAGATCTCGGTACGCCTGCCTGTCGGCTCCTCGGTCGGCGGGTGACGACCGCGCCCGGCGTCCCGGATTTGCCTCATCCGGGGTGGCGTCTGCTAAAGTTCCTGAACGCCTCGCCAAGCGATTGACGGGGTCGAAGATGGTGCAGGATGCCCGGCAGGGTCTCCTGAAATCGTCTGCGGACGTGGCTCAGCTGGTAGAGCATCACCTTGCCAAGGTGAGGGTCGCGGGTTCGAATCCCGTCGTCCGCTCGGAGCGGGTTCCGCCCTTGGGCAGACCTGTACGCCCTCCGCCGGGCGAGTTTCTTCACGCGGTGGAGTGGCCGAGAGGCGAGGCAACGGACTGCACATCCGTGCATGCGTGTTCGCATCCCGTCTCCACCTCGGGCGGTTGGCGCAGCGGTAGCGCGCTTCCCTGACACGGAAGAGGTCGCTGGTTCGAACCCAGTACCGCCCACCAGGTCTTCTCCGGCCGGCTTTCTCTCCTGCCCCGCGGCCCCTCGCGATGTCCTCTGCCGCCCCCAACACATCCGGGGCTCAACGCCTGCTGGGGACCCGGCGCATCCGGGGCCCGATATCTCCTGGGGCCTCGACGCATCCGGGGTCGGCTACACCCGAAAGACCGGCCGGACACCCGCCGACATGCGAGCACCTGGCCGCGGGCGCTCGGAACCTTCACCTTCCGGCCGGGCCTGTCCGGAAGGATCTCCCCGGTCGTCGGCACGGTAGGCTCGTGGATCGACGCCACCGGCGTCCCTGGAGACGCCACCGGCGTCCCTGAACACGAGCCCGTCCGACCGCATGCCCGGTATGTGTGCGACAACCGGTCGGGGAGAGAGGAAACCGCCGTGTCCATCACCGTCACCCTGGTCCGTTCCGACACCTTGCGCGAGGTGGTCGCCGACGGCACCACGGGGCTGGACCTGTTCGGCGAGGATCGTACGATCGTCGCCTGCCGCGTCAACGGGGAGATCAAGGATCTCCATCTCCCGCTGCCCGACGGCGCCACGGTCGAGCCGGTCCTGATCGGCAGCCCCGACGGGCTGAACATCCTGCGCCACTCCTGTGCCCACGTCGCCGCCCAGGCCGTACAGAACCTCCATGAGGAGGCGAAGCTCGGGATCGGCCCGCCGATCACCGACGGTTTCTACTACGACTTCATGCTCGACGAGCCGTTCACCCCCGAGGCGCTGAAGGCGCTCGAGAAGCAGATGCAGCGGATCATCAAGGAGAAGCAGAGTTTCCGGCGGCGGGTCGTCACCGATGAGGAGGCCCGCGTCGAGCTGGCCGACGAGCCGTTCAAGCTCGAGCTGATCACCGACAAGGGCTCGGCCAACGCCGAGGACGGGTCGTCGATGGAGGTCGGCGCCGGTGACCTGACCATCTACGAGAACGTCCGGCGCAACGGCGAACGCGCCTGGGAGGACCTCTGCCGCGGCCCGCATGTGCCGCACACCGGCTACATCCCGGCCTTCGCGCTGACCCGGTCCTCGGCCGCCTACTGGCGCGGTGACCAGAAGAACCAGCAGCTCCAGCGCCTGTACGGCACCGCCTGGCCGTCCAGGGACGAGCTGAAGGACTACCAGACCCGGATGGCGGAGGCCGCCAAGCGCGACCATCGCAAGCTGGGCAGCGAGCTGGACCTGTTCTCCTTCCCCGACGAGATCGGCTCCGGCCTGCCGGTGTTCCACCCCAAGGGTGCGCTGATCAAGATGCAGATGGAGAACTACTCCCGCCAGCGTCACCTCGAGGCCGGGTACTCCTTCGTCTCCACCCCGCACATCACCAAGGGCCATCTGTTCGAGACCTCGAAGCACCTCGACTGGTACGCCGACGGCATGTACCCGCCGATGCGGGTCGATGAGGAGCGCGACGAGGACGGCACGGTCGTCAAGCCGGGCGTCGACTACTACCTCAAGCCGATGAACTGCCCGATGCACAACCTGATCTTCTCCTCACGCGGGCGCTCCTACCGCGAGCTGCCGCTGCGGCTGTTCGAGTTCGGCTCGGTGTACCGCTACGAGAAGTCCGGTGTCGTGCACGGCCTCACCCGGGCCCGCGGCTTCACCCAGGACGACGCGCACATCTACTGCACCCGCGAGCAGATGAAGGACGAGCTGACCCGCCTGCTCACCTTCGTCCTGGACCTGCTCAAGGACTATGGCCTCGATGACTTCTACCTGGAGCTGTCGACCCGTGACCCGGAGAAGTCCGTCGGCGACGACGCGACCTGGGAGGAGGCGACCCGTACGCTCGCCGAGGTCGCCCATGCCTCCGGGCTGGAGCTGGTGGACGACCCGGGCGGCGCCGCGTTCTACGGCCCGAAGATCTCGGTCCAGGCCAAGGACGCGATCGGGCGCACCTGGCAGCTGTCGACCATCCAGCTGGACTTCTTCGAGCCGGGCCTGTTCAACCTCGAGTACACCGCTGCCGACGGCTCCCGCCAGCAGCCGGTGATGATCCACCGGGCACTGTTCGGGTCGATCGAGCGGTTCTTCGGCGTGCTGCTGGAGCACTACGCCGGCGCCTTCCCGGTCTGGCTGGCGCCGGTGCAGGTGGTCGGAATCCCGGTCGCCGGCGAGTTCACCGGCTACCTCGACGAGGTCGCCGAGAAGCTGCGGGCCCGGGGCGTACGCGTCGAGGTGGACTCCTCCGACGACCGGATGCAGAAGAAGATCCGCAACGCCCAGAAGCAGAAGGTGCCCTACATGCTGATCGCCGGCGGCGACGACCGGGCGGCCGGCGCCGTCTCGTTCCGCTACCGCGACGGCGAGCAGAAGAACGGGGTGCCGATCGACGAGGCGATCGAGGAGATCGTCGAGGCGATCGCACGGAAGGTCCAGGTCTGATCGCGGTGCAGCCCGACCGTATGGGGCAGGAGGGGGGACCGGTCACCGTCGAGGCCTCGACGCTGGCCGGCGACCCCGACGTGTTCGACCGCCTGTGGGTCGCCCATCGGCAGGCGTACGTCAGCGGGGACAAGCATCCGCGGCCGGCGGCGGGGGACACCTGCCCGTTCTGCACGGCCCCGCGGACCAGTGACGAGGACGGGCTGATCGTGCACCGCGGCGCGGTGGCGTACGTGTTGCTCAATCTCTACCCGTACAACGCCGGCCATCTGCTGGTCTGCCCGTACCGGCACGTGGCCGACTACACCGACCTGACCCCGGCCGAGGTCGTCGAGGTCGCTGAGCTGACCCGGACGGCGATGACGGTGATCCGTTCGGTGAGCCACCCGCAGGGATTCAACCTCGGGATGAACCAGGGCGAGGCGGCCGGGGCCGGCATCGCGGCGCACCTGCACCAGCACGTCGTGCCGCGCTGGCGCGGGGACACCAATTTCTTCCCGATCGTGGCGAGGACCAAGGCGATCCCGCAGCTGCTGGGGGAGACCCGGCGGCTGCTCGCCGAGGCCTGGCCCGGAGCCTCCCGGCCGGACGTGGCCCGGCGCGAGGCGGCCTCCGACGCGGCCGAGCCGGAAGCGGACCCCGACCCGTCCCGGCCTGAGGTGCCTTCTGACACGGCGTCCCGACCCGACGTGGCTCCCGACACGGCAGAACGGACCGACTGATGCTCGAACGGTTCCGCCACGGCTGGCGCCGGGTGATGACGCCACCGGCCCGGCTGCTGCTGGGCCGGGGGGTCCACCCGAACACCGTCACCTGGGTCGGCACGCTGTGCCTGGTGCTGGTGGCGTTCGGCACCATCCCGTTCGGCTGGCTGTGGCAGGGGGCCCTGGCGATGGGTGTCCTGGTGATGTCCGACTCGGTCGACGGCCAGATGGCCCGGCTCAGCGGCCAGGAGTCCCGCTACGGGGCCTTCCTCGACGCCACCCTGGACCGGGTCAGCGACGCAGCGGTGATGACCGCGGCGATGATCCACTTCGTCCGGATCGGCGACTCACCCTGGATGGTCGGCCTGGCCGGTTGGGCACTGGCGATGGGGCAGGTCACCTCGTACGTGAAGGCACGGGCGGAGGCGGAAGGCTTCCACGCCGACGTGGGCATCGCCGCACGGGCCGACCGGTTGGTCGTCGTCCTGCTCGGCCTGCTGCTCTCCGGACTCGGAGTGCCGCTGGCCGCCGAAGCGGCGGTGGTGCTGCTCGCCGTCGCCGGCACGGTGACGGTTGCACAGCGCCTGTGCACCGTCCGGACCCAGGCGGAAGTGCTCCAGGACCGGTGAGGACGACCGTGATCACCGGCCAGGCTCCGGCCGCTGCCACGACGTCGGTCGGCCCGGCCACCGGGCACCGTACGCCGTGGTGGGTGGTGGCCGCGATGGCCGTCGCCGGAGCACTGATGATGCGGCTGGCGTTCCCGCAGCCCGGCTGGTGGCCACTGCTGGTGCCCGGACTCGCCCTGGTGTTCGCCTCCGCCTCGGTGGCGGTCCGCCCCCGGACGGCGGTGCCGGTCGGATTCCTCAGCGGCCTGGCCTTCTACCTCCCGCTCGTCCACTGGGCGACACTCTTCCTGGGCTGGCTGCCCTGGGTCGCACTCGGCACCGTGATGGCCGCCTGGTGGACGCTCGGTTACGTCGCCGTCCACTGGCTGCACCGGTGGGGGAGGACGGCCTGGCCCGGGCCGGTCGGGCGTTGGCTGCTCACCCCGCTCGTCACCGCGGGGCTGTGGACGGCTCGCGACGCGCTCTCCAGCTCCTGGCCCTACGGCGGCTTCGCCTGGGGGCGGCCGGCCCAGTCACTCGCCTGGAGCCCGCTGCTGGACGTCGTCGCCTGGCTCGGACTGGCCGGGACCGGCTTCGTCCTCGCGCTGCTGGCCGCCTGGATCGTGCCGGTGGCCCGGCGGGCCGTGTGCCGCGGCGTCCGACCGTCGTCGCGGCTGCTGCCGATCACCGGCTGGCTCGCCATCGCCCTCGGTCTGGTGGCGGTCCCCGCGTTCCCGACGCCGACAGTGGGGACGATCCGGGTGGTCGGGGTCCAGGGCGGCGACGACAGGGCCGGATACTTCATGGGCGGCCAGCCGGGCGATGTCCTCGCCGCGCACCTGAAGGCGTCGGGCCTGATCGCCCCCGGCACCGCTCCCGACGTGGTGGTCTGGCCGGAGGGATCGGCGGAGTGGGACCCGGCGAAGTGGCCGGTGCTGACGGACGAGTTCGACGCCCTCAGCACCCGGCTGGGGGCCCCGCTGCTGCTCGGGTCGTCGACCGAACGGGACGGCAGGACCTACCAGTCCGAGTACGTCTGGCCGACCTCGGGGGGCACCCGGCAGATCTACGACAAGCGCGATCCGGTCCCGTTCGGGGAGTACGTGCCCGACCGGGAGGTCTACACCAGGATCGTCCCGGGCCTGATCGGGCTGATCCAGCGCGACATCGTGCCGGGAACCGGTCCTGCGGTCCTCGGACTGACCACACGGGACGGGCGGTCCGCCAAGGTCGGGGTGGCGATCTGCTACGACATCATCGACGACGCGCTGGGCCGGGAGGCGGTGCGCGACGGGGCGCAGTGGCTCGTGTCGCCGACCAACAATGCCGACTTCGGCCGGACCGACGAGCTCGACCAGCAGCTCGCCTTCGCCCGGCTGCGGGCCGTCGAGACCGGCCGGGCCCTCGTCCAGGTGTCCACCGTGGGGCACACCGCCGCGTTCGGCCCGGACGGCCGGGTGCTGGCCCAGGTCCCCTGGTACACACCGGAGGCGATGGTCGTCGACGTGCCGCTGACCACCACGATCACCCCGGCCGTACGTTTCGGGACCGCGATCCGACTGACCGGCGCCGGGATCGGCGTCCTCGGCCTGCTGGCCGCGGCGCTCGGCGCCACGATCCGGCGTCGTCGGGGAGCGGGGGCGGTCTCGGCATCGCCTAGGCTGTCGATGTGAACGGAGCGGGGGGGAACCAGCGGTCGGCGCCGGTGCGCGCCGACAGCATGGACCTGCTGCGGGAGATCCAGGCCTGCGCCGTCGACCCCGACTACACCCGCCAACGGGCCTGGGCCCAGGGCGGCCGGGCACATCGCTGGGTGCAGCTGCCGGTGTTCGTCCTGGCGGCGATGCTGTTCGCGATGTCCGCGGTGATGACCACCCGCGCGGCGCCGCAGATCGAGAAGGACCGGGCCGCGATGATCACCGCCATCCAGGCCACCCAGAAGGACCAGGACCAGCTCCGCAAGGACATCGCGACCACCCGCTCGGAGGTGTACGCACTGCAGCAGCAGGGGCTGGCCAACGATGCGGGCAACGCCCGGATCGGCGGCCAGATCGACCAACTGTCGGTGCCGACCGGTGCCGTCGCCGTGCACGGCCCGGGCCTCGAGATCGTCGTCGACGACGCCACGTCCGGTGCCACCGACGCGCGGGTGATCGACACCGACCTGCAGCAGCTGGTCAACGGCCTGTGGCAGGCGGGCGCCGAGGGCATCGCCGTCAACGGACACCGCCTCACCGCGCTCACCGCCATCCGCGGCGCCGGTGACGCCATCACCGTCGACTATCGTTCGCTCACCAGGCCGTACACGGTCAGCGCCATCGGTGACCCGAACAGCCTGCAGCAGAAGTTCATCAGTACCGACGGCGGCGTCTGGTGGACCTACCTGGAGAAGAACATCGGTATCCGGATGACCGTCACCCGCCAGCAGAACCTGCAGCTGCCCGCGGCCACCAGGGTCACGCTCCGCCACGCGAAGGGAGGCACCCCGTGATCCCCATCATCGGGCTCGTCGTCGGAATCGTCCTCGGGATCATCTTCCAGCCCGACGTCCCGGCCGCCCTCCAGCCGTACCTCCCGATCGCGATCATCGCCGCGATGGACGCCATGTTCGGAGCCTTCCGGGCCTGGCTCGAGGGACGGTTCAGCGACCGGGTGTTCGTCGTGTCGTTCTTCTCCAACGTGTTGATCGCCGCCCTGATCGTCTGGGTGGGCGACCAGATCGGCGTCGGGTCCCAGTTGTCGACCGGTGTCGTGGTGGTGCTGAGCATCCGCATCTTCACCAACGTCGCCGCGATCCGACGGGCGATCTTCCATGCCTGACGACCGCGCCCGCTCCGAGGCCACCCCCGGCGACGAACCGCCCGCCACGGCCGCCCCCACCGGCCCGGATCACCCCCGGCCGGCTCGTCCCCAGCCGGATCAGACCCGGCCCGGTGAGGTCGGGGCGCCCGGCCCGCGCGAGGCCGAGCCTGCGTCCGTCGAGGAGACCCGCGGAGACGCCCGGGTGTCCGCGGTGCCCGGTGACCCGGACGATGCCGTGGGGTCGGACCACCCGGATGACGCCGTGGAGTCGAGCGACCCGGCCGGCGCCGTCGACGCGGAGACCGAGCGGTCGCAGCCGGTGCAGGCGCCGCCCGAGCACCACGAGGTGATGGCCGAGGACCGGCCCGAAGAGGACCTGACGGACCCGCCCGTCACCGTGGAGTCGGCCTCGGCAAGCACCGATGCAGAGGCGGACTCTGACCCTGAGGTGTACGTCGACGCTGAGGTGCAGGTCGAGTCCGGGACGGGCGATATCGGGACAGAGGTGGCCCCGGAGGAATCCGACGCTGCCGAGCCGGTGGCCCCCGAGGCCGTGACCGGCGAATTCGCTGACGACGGACCGGCTGCTGATACGGCCGCCGAGGCTCCGTCCATCTGGTCGCGGGAGCACCGAACGGCCGGGACCGGATCGACGCCCGCCGAGCCCGACCCGACCTCGTCGGCGGGGCCCGGGACCGAGGACCCGGAGCCCTCGCCGGTCGACGCGGCGCCGGCGCGGCCGACGGTGCGCGACTGGTTGCGCCCGGAACGCACCCAGGTGGTGGTCGCTCTGGTCCTCGCCGTCGTGGCCTTCGGGGCCGTCACGCAGATCCGTACCCGAGGCCAGGTCGACAGCTACAGCTCGCTGCGTCAGTCCGACCTGGTCGGCATGCTCGACGGGCTCAATCAGGAGTCCCAGCGGCTGCAGAGCGAGCTGGAGTCCCTCCAGAGCGCCCGCAACGAGCTCGAGTCCGGCCAGAACAACGAGGCCCTGGCCCGCTCCCAGGCCGAGGATCGGCTCACCGCGCTGGGTATCCTCGCCGGCACCCTCCCCGCCCAGGGGCCGGGCATCACCATCACGATCACCGACCCGCAGGGGAAGGTGAAGCCCGCGATGATCCTTGATGCTCTCGAGGAGATGCGGGATGCGGGCGGCGAGGTGATCCAGATCAACGGCCGGATCAGGGTGGTCGCGAGCAGCTGGGTCGGCAGCGGTCCCGCCGGTATCGTCGTCGACGGGCAGGCGGTGTCCACCCCGATCACCATGGAGGTGATCGGCGATCCCCACTCCCTGGAGGAGGCCGCCCGGTTCCGCGGCGGGCTGGTCAGCCAGATCACCGATCCGCGGGTGGGTGGGCAGGTGAGCATCGCCCGGTCGGATCGGCTGTCGATCACCTCCCTGCACACGGTGCAGTCCCCGCGGTTCGCCCGTACGGTCGAGAGCACCGGCGGCAGCACCCCGGCCGGCAACTGACCGGGCGGCAACTGACCGGGCGGCAACCGACCGGGCGGGTCGCCGAGGTGTTCCGCGGCCCCAGCACCGGGTGCGCGTGCCGGATCCCTCGGCGTTAGGCTAAGGTTCAGTGTTCAGCGACGATGGTCACCCCCCAGACCCAGGAGGACGGATGGAGCTCCCCGAGTACCTCAAATACAGCGAGGAACACCTGTGGGTCAGGTCGGGCAACGGGCGTTCCGTACGCGTCGGATTCACCGAGTACGCGGCCGACCAGTTGCGCGAGGTCGTGTCGATCGAGCTGCCCTCGGTGGGGGACGAGGTGGCGATCGGTGATGTGGTCGGCGAGGTCGAGTCGGTGAAGAGTGCCGGTGACATCCTCAGTCCGGTCGCGGGCGTGGTGACCCAGATCAACGACGACCTCGACGCGAACACAGACCTGGTGAACGACGACCCGTACGGCGACGGTTGGCTGTTCGAGGTCGAACTCGGCGACGATGACGGGGTCGACGACCTCCTCGATGCCGATGCCTATGCAGAACTGATCGAGTCCTGAAAGCTCACCCCCGAGACCAAGGAATTGACTGACATGTTGTGCCCCTCCTGCGGCCACCTGAACACCGAGGACAGCAAGTTCTGCTCGCAATGCGGCGAGCCGTTGGTCACGGTGTCCGAGACCACCAAGGTCATCCCCGCCGTGCCCGAGGACAACGACATCAACGAGCTGAACTCCGACGAGAAGGCGGCGGTCACCGCGCTGCCGTCCGGATCGTCACTGCTCGTCGTCCGTCGTGGCCCCAACGCCGGCGCCCGCTTCCTGTTGGACCGGGACGAGATCACCGCCGGACGCCACCCGCGTTCGGACATCTTCCTCGACGACATCACCGTCTCCCGCCATCACGTGACGTTCCTGCGGCGGCCCGAGGGCGTCGTGCTGCGCGATGTCGGCAGCCTCAACGGGACGTACGTCAACCGGACCCTGGTCGATGGAGACGTCGTCCTCAAGGATGGGGATGAGGTGCAGATCGGCAAGTTCCGGATGATCTACTTCACCGGCGGACGCGGCTCCCGCTGATGACTGAGGCCCGACACTCGATCGGGTGGGTGGTCAAGGAGCTCACGCCGGAGTTCCCCGATCTGTCGATCTCCAAGATCCGGTATCTGGAGACCGAAGGACTGCTGAGCCCCGAGAGAGCTCCCTCCGGGTACCGCAAGTACTCGGCGGGGGATGTCAAGCGCCTTCATTACATCCTCAACATGCAGCGGACGCACTATCTGCCGCTGAAGGTGATCCGCGAGCACCTGGACCAGATCGACCGGGGACTCACTCCGCCCCGGATCGACACCCCCAGCCCGGCCGTCCCCGATCCGCCGCCGGAGCCCGAGGCGGCGCCATCCCGCCGGCCCGCACCCGGTGACCGCCACGTCGATGACCCGCCGCGCACCGGACAGGAGCCGCGCAAGCGCCGCCCGGTGCGGCTGAGCCGGGCCGAGCTGATCGAGAAGTCGGGGCTGGCCGAACCGGTGCTGGCCGAGCTGGAACGCCTGCTGGTGATCACCCCGCGGCGCGGCACCCACTACTACGACCAGGACGCCTTCGCCGTGGCGATCGCGGCCAAGCAGCTCGCCAGCTTCGGCATCGACCCGCGCCACCTGCGCCAGATCAAGATCGCAGCCGACAAGGAGGTCGGCCTGATCAACCAGGCGACCGCCGCCCACAGCCGACGGGGGAGTTCCCGCCAGACCATCGAGGAGCTCACCCGGCTGATCAATGTCACCCATCTGGCGATGGTGCGTTCCGGCGTGCAGCGCGAGCTCGGCTGACCGCGGTCGTGACGGGGTGACCCAGAGGGCTGGCGCGCCACGCCGCCGCGGGTAGTGTGGGGCCATGCGCGAGATGGACGTGGTCGGCGTTCGGGCCCAGATGCCGAACAACGAACCCATCGTGTTGTTGCGGGAGGTCGGGGGCCACCGGATGGTGCCGATCTGGATCGGCTGGAACGAGGCGAACGCCATCGCCGAGGCGCTCGAAGGCCTGCGGCCGCCGCGCCCGCTGACCCACGACCTGATGATCGACACCCTCACCGGACTGGGCCACACCCTCAAGGAGGTCCACATCACCGAGCTCGAGGGCGGGACGTTCTACGCGGTCCTGATGATCGACGGCGTCGAGATCAGCGCTCGCCCGTCCGACGCCATCGCGCTTGCGCTGCGCTGCCAGGCCCCGGTCTACTGCGCCGAGGACGTGCTCGAGGCCGCCGGCTTCGAGGAGGAGGAAGAGGCCGAGGAGGAGGTCGAGAAGTTCCGCGAATTCCTCGACCACGTCAGTGCCGATGACTTCGTCGACGAGGGCGGCGAGGGGGAGGACGACGGGCACGACGGAGACGACGACTCTCCGGGGGATGCCGGAGACGACGGGCCGGCGTAGAGTCTGCCCTGAACCCTCAACCCGTCCCTGAGCTTGAGGTGGTCCCTGGGCGTGTCGCCGCACGGCGGCCCTGTCGTACGGGGCTCCCTGGCTAGTGTCGACGTCGTTGGCAAGCAGCGTCAGCGGAATCGATGACGTGGCGAGCAACGTCCAGCAAGGCAGGCGAGCAGGTCGTCGGAAGGCGGAGATGATGAGCAGCACGACGGGCACCACGAACCCCGCGGTCGAGTCCCCGGTGGCCCAGGCCACGCTCTTCGACGGTGACTTCGCGCCGGTCCCCGAGGACGTCGGCTTCCGCGGCCCGATCGCGGCCAAGGCGGCCGGCATCACCTACCGCCAGCTCGACTACTGGGCCCGGATCGGGCTCGTCACCCCCGGCGTCCGGGACGCGAACGGCTCCGGGTCCGCCCGGCTGTACAGCTTCCGCGACATCCTGATGCTGAAGGTGATCAAGCGGCTGCTCAGCGCGGGGGTCTCCCTGCAGCAGATCCGCAAGGCCGTCGACTATCTGCGCGACCGTGGCGTCGAGGACCTCACCGAGGTGACGCTGATCAGCGACGGCGTTTCGGTGTACGAGTGCACCCGCGACGACGAGGTGATCGACCTGCTCAAGGGCGGCCAGGGGATGTTCGGCATCGCCATCGGCTCGGTCTGGCGCGACGTCGAGGGCTCGCTGTCCGAGCTGCCGGCCGAGCGCAATGCGGAGGAGTCCCCGGCCGTCGTCCAGGGTGACGAACTTGCCGCCCGCCGTCGGCGCCGTCAGGCCAGCTGACCCGGCCGCCGGATCCCGGTCCGTCACGACGCGGTCCGCAGGACGCCGTGATGAGCAAGCTCCAGGAGTACGTGGCCCGGGCGAAGACGGTGCCGTGGATCGCCCACGTCCTGCGCATGCAGGACCGGTTCGGCACCAGGCTGGGCGCTCAGTTCGCCGGGGCGATCACCTACTTCTCGGTCCTGGCGCTGGTGCCCCTGCTGATGGTCACCTTCGCCACCGTCGGGTTCATCCTGACCGTCGCCCGTCCGGACCTCCTCGTCCTGGTCGAGGCGGCGATCACCGAGCAGCTGTCCGGCCTGGGCCAGGATCTGCAGGCGATGATCTCCGGCATCATTCGCAGCTTCCTCATCAACTGGGGCGCCATCGGCATCGTCGGCCTGCTCTCCGGCATCTATTCGGCGTCCGGCTGGGCGGGCAACCTCAAGAGTGCGATCCGGGCCCAGACCCGCGCGCAGTTCGACCTGGCCGAGACGAATCGCAACGTGGTGGTGGAGACGTTGGTCAACGTCGCGCTGATGCTCGGCCTGCTGGTGCTGATCCCGACCACGATCGCCCTGGCGAACGCCTCGACCACGCTGACCGACGCGCTGCTGGTGCTGATCGGGGCCGAAGACGTTCCCGGTGTCGGCGCCGCGCTGCGGCTGGTGGGCATCCTGGCCGCCACCGCGGCGGGCTGGTTGCTCTTCCTCTACGTCCTCACGGTGTTCCCCGAGGAGTCCTTCGCGTTCCGGGTGAAATGGCGTGCTGCTCTCATCGGGTCGATCGGCCTGGGCCTGCTGGAGTACCTGACGAGCTTTCTGGTCGCAAGCTTCACCAGTAATCCCGCGGCGGCGCTCTTCGGCCCCGTCATCGTCCTGATGCTGTTCCTCAACCTGTTCGCGCGGTTGATCCTCTACGTGGCCGCCTGGATGGCGACCGCCGTCCAGCGGGCCAACCCGCTGCGCCTCCAGGACATCGACGCCCCCCTCGCCGCACTGCCCGGCACCGGGGTCACCACCGCCCAGGTGGCGGCCCTGCAGGCCGGCTCGCAGCCCACGTCCCCGGGCACCGTCACGTCACCTGCTGCTCCGGGGGCCGCCACCGCTCCGGGGCTCACCGCCGATGCTGTCGGGTCGACCGCCACCGCTGCCGGGGCCACCCTCACCGGCTCTGCTGCCGGAGCCACCATCACCGGGGAGCGGGAGGCGCGGGCCGCGGCCGCGATGGCCCCGCCACCGGGGACCGTGCAGGTCACTCGCCCGATGGCCGTCCGCAACGCCCGGATGGCGATGCGTACGGGCTGGATCACCGGCACTCTGACCGGGGTCGGGCTGGGGACCCTGCTGGCGGCCTTGGGCCGGGCCCTGACCCGTCGACGCTGAGGCCGGGATGCTCCCCCGCACGGGGACACGGGGAGGGACACCGCGAGATGCGTACGGTGCCCTGGGCCCCGGACACGTACGCCCCGGACTCCGGGCACCTCTGACCCCGGACACGGATATGACCCCGGACACGGACGTGGGGGGGGGGGC
>NZ_JAYFNG010000052.1:0-77448 GCF_034933565.1 Raineyella sp. | reverse complement strand
GGCCGTGTCCCTATCAGCGGTCAACCAACGCCACCAGACCCGGTGACAACACCCCCCGGATCATCAACGACAGGGGCAATAAGTCATGCCGGGCCTGGCGACCAGCACCCCCATCATCAGGGGTACGAAGAAGGTAACGGGCGGTCGGTTCCTGGGGGAGACGTCGGTGTGGCTCCGCGAGGGTGTCGGCGCCCGTCTCCGGGGTGCTTGTAGGCCTGTGGCGGCGCCGTCGGGACGCCGGATCGGCCGCGCTCCTGGAGATCAAAGTGTCCGATGGGAAACGTCAAGGTGAACGCAAGGTGAACGAATTGTGTCCAGTTGGGTATGGTGGACCTGCTGGTGGGCATGATCGGAGCCCCCACGATGTGTCGAGGGCGCGATGTCACGAAGCGTGACGCGTCGAGGACACGACCGACGAGACCATCACGACTGACGAAACGTCACGACTGTCGAGAACATGCAGACACGTAGTACCTGCTTGGGAGGAGGGGTCATCATGTTGACCACAGAGGAACTGGAAGCGCGCTACGCGTACGACACGGCCCAGCTGGCCGACCACTACGAGGGTGTCTTCACCCCTGCCGAGGTGCGCGCCGCGGTCGAGGTTGCGCGGGAGCACTTGGAGAAGCAGGCCACGGTCACCGATTTCCTGCCGCTCCTGGTGTCGCGGATGGCCAAGGAAGGGCTGCTCGCCAAGGCCCAGGCCGAGGGTGGGATCGCCAAGGCGCTCCCCGAGATCCTCTTCGTCTCGGAGCACAACAGCGCCAGGTCGCACATGGCCGCCGCGCTGACCAAGCACCTGGCCGAGGGGAAGGTGAACGTACGCTGCGCGGGCCTGCATTCGCGGGGTGGTCTGGACCGCGATGTCATCACCGTGCTGGCCGAGCGTGGGATCTCCTTGAAGTACCCCTACCCGATGCCGTTCACCAGCAGCCTGCTGGGCGCGGCCGACGTGGTCGTCACGCTGGGCGTGCCGGAGTTCCACGACTTCGCCGGCAAGCGGTGGATCAACTGGGAGGTGCCTGCTGTCGTCGGTGAGGACCTCGAGGCCGTGCGGCGTGTCGCCGACGACCTCGAGCGCCGGATCCGCGAGATGCTGGCCGAAGAGGTGTCCATCGCCGCCTGATCGTACGGCCGATCGGTAAGCTGGGGCCCGGCTCGGGTCCTTAGCGCAATTGGCAGAGCAGCGGACTTTTAATCCGCGGGTTGTGGGTTCGATTCCCACAGGGCCCACGCGCGGGAAGGCCCCTCGATCCACGCAATGGCGCGGATCGAGGGGCCTTTCGCATCTCCTGGCGGACCAGAAAGTACCGGAAAAGTACCCAAATCTCACTCGAGCTCCGGTCCGTCGGTGTCGGTGGGGGGCTCGGGCCACGCGTTCAACGCGTGCGTCGAGGTGTTCTTCCGGCGCTGAGCGGTGTTGACCCGGGCCAGGTAGGCGTCCCGGTCGACGCCCGGCTCCAGGACCCGCGTCCCGGCCCGCAGCTCATCCCGCAGGGTCCGCGTCTCGGCCTCGAGAGTGGCCACCCGCGACAGCCCGCCGTGGTAGGCCGTCCGGGCCTCCTGAAGGGCGTCAGCGGCGCGCTGAGCGTCACCCACGACCCGGCGCTCACGAGCCGTCACGGCGGCCTCCCGAGCCGCCAGATCGGCGTCGAGGGCCTCCTGGAGCTCACGCTCCCGGCGCAGGCGGTCGTCCTCGGCGGCGAGCCCCAGGCGCACGCCGTCGAGGCGCTGCTTCTCCGTGCCGAGATCGTCGGCCCACTCATCGAGGATGTCCTCGCGCTCGGCGTTCTCGGTGGCCTGGTCCTTGACCTTGGCGTAGTCGGCCTTCGCATGACCGACCATGTGCCGCACCTCGTCGAAATCGGGGGAAATGTCGTAGCCCAGTCCGACGAGATGGGCCTTCAAGCCGGCGTGGTAATCACGCATCTTGTCCGGCCCCCGTTTCATCCGCCCGGTCTCGTCACGCACGTCGCGGTGCTCGAACCAGGTCCGCGACGCCTCAGCCCGCAGCGAGCCCGGGTGCTTCGGATCCGGGGCGAACGTGTCGGCGAGAAGCTGGACGTGCGGAGTGGACTCGGAATGCTGGACGTCGTAGCCGTGGATCGCGGCCCAGCCGCCGGGGATCACGTTCTCGGCCAAGTAACGAATCTCGTCCTCGAAATACCGGCGGGCCGCGTCGCGATTTCGCGCGACCCACCGGCTCCGCCACAGCGGCTTACCGGCGGCATCGAGCAGGGGGGTGCCGTCGCCGGAAAGACGCGGATAGCCGTCGGGAATCTCGACGCACATCGACTTCGGCAGGTGAAGCACGAGCAGGCTCAGCGTCACCGTCCCGCCTCGCATCGTCCCCGTCTTGTGATCGAGGTGATCCTCGGTGAGCTTGCGCCTCACTTTCCCGACTCGGGCGTCGCCGTAATCGAGCACTTCCTGGCGGTCGGTGCAGCGGCGGAACCCGCCATTCCCGTCGTTCACCCACGCCTCGTCGTACCGCTCATCAGCGGCAACGATATTGGGGTTCCGCGCCGCCCAATAGGCGATCGAGTCCTCGTCCAGCTCGCGCATCATCTCATGTAGGATCGCGCCCCGCTCACCGAAGCTCTTCGTGTGTGTGACGTGGAATCCTGCACGACCGACAATCTCGCTCATCGTGTCCTCACTTTCGCTCGTCCATCAATCACAAATCCCGCCCTCCACCGGCCGACAAGCCGGGCTGTGGAGAGCATCCTCGCCCGGGCGGAGCCCGGGCCCATACCCGTGCGGGCGGGCCGCCAGGCCCGCACCGCCCGGAGAGGGAACGACACGCGGTTTGCTCACATCTCACGCGTGATGTACCCCACTTTGTCGACACGTGCCACGTCGATCGGGGCCCTGCACCCACTCACCGCGATTTGCCCACATTTGCACGCACGACAAAAATGTCTTAACCCCGTAAGACAATTTGCGCTGACGCGCAAATTGCCGGGGCCCTCCGGGGGCTCCCGGCGCTGGCGCACCGGGAAAGCTGTCCCCCGGGTGAGGCCCCACCAGGGGCCTCACCCGGGGGAACGGTGACGGGGATCAGTAGCCGGCGTCCGCGCCGCCATCGTGCTGCCCAGCAGTGGGCTCCGGGGCGGCCGTGATCGCGGCCCGGAGCTGGCCCGGATCGAGCGCGTCGCGCAGCCGGGCGACGGCCTCCGGCGTGTCCGCGCCGGCGGCCTCGGCCAGCCACACGCCGAGGTCCTGGCGGGCGGCCAGCAGAGCCTCCCGGCGGGCCGTACGAGCGGCCCGCCGAGCGGCCCGAAGCTGGGCGGTGAGATCGGCGACGGTCGCGTCGAGATCGGTGGGCGTCTTGGTCATCGTGGGGGTCCTTTCGTTGGGGGTGGGGGGGAATCAGACGGCGGCCAGCTGCTCGCGGAGTTCGCTTTCTCGAGCGACGAGCACGGGGCATCCGCCCTCGTGGCTCCGGTAGAGCACGTCGCGATATGAAATCGAGCCGGTCCTGCGGTTATGAGGGCAGGTGCAGATCTGCGCGAGGCGGTTCGCCTCGGCTATGTCTTCCAGCTCGGCGAGCTGCTCGGCCAGCTGGACCTCGTGATCGCGGGCTGCTGCCTCCTCGGCGGCGGCGGCGTCAACCTGCTCCAGAGCCTCGGCATCGAGCACCTCGATCCCGGCGAGCAGCTCGCCGACGATGTCGGCCCCGACGCGATTCGCGACGGGCTGGAGGGCGTGGTGCTGGTCGATGATCGGGCGCAGGAGCACCTCACCCACCGAGAACGTGGCGGCCTCGCGCTCCTCCTCACTCTCGATGGAGTCGAGAGCGCTGCACACCGTCTTCATGCTGGCCCGCATCCGGGCGACCTTCTGGTAGGCCAGGAAATCGTCAGTGTCGTCCGCGAAGCCGCGGTTCAGCAGCATTTCGATGCTGTCGGTGGTCACCTCGAACACGACCGGGAAGCGGCCCCAAGACTGATTGCGATCCTCGGCCTCGTGCACGTTCCCGCTGGCATCGGTGTACTTGCCGGCGAGTCCGTCAAGATACTCGGCGTAGGGCGTCGTCTTGGCGATGATGTTCACGACGTGTACGAGCCTCACGGAGCCGTACTTGATGTTGGCGTCGCTTGCGCTCGGATGATCGTCGAACACCTGCCACACACCCTCACGGCTGCCGAGTGCCGCCAGGAGACCGGGCACGCTGTAGTCGTCCCAGATGATGACCGGCTGGCCCTTGTAATTCTGGAGCGGCACACGGGCATCCGTCGCGACGTGGTAGCACTCTTCGGCGTCGAGATCGGGGTACAGCATCCGGGCGAAGAGCTTTGCGAGCTGCGTCTTGCCCGTGCGCCCCTTGCGCTGTGCGCCGGCAGGTGACCCGATGTAGTAGTTCGTCCTATGCCGCGGGGCCGGTTGATGGAGCAGGAAGTCCTGGCGGAGCTTCTGCAACTTCTCGAGGTCTTGGATGTAGATCGTGCGCTCGGTCTCGCGGACCTCCTTCATTGTCATGTCGCCGAGCATCACCGCCTCACGGATCGCGTCGCGCTTTTTGAGGCTGGCCCGCTGGCCAGCCTTCGCCGACTGACCGCCCTTGAATCGCAGCGCCATCTCGCCCAGATAGGCCGCCACGTCGAAAGTCGCCCACACCTCGCGCCGGTCGTAACGGTGCTTGTCTTGTTGCGACTTGCCTTCGTGGAGCAAGTACTGCACGCAGAGGTAGTGCGCCCGCTCCCGGGCGTTGCGACCCACCGGCACGTCCTCCCCGGCAGACTCAAGCTCCTCGTTCGACATTTTGATTCGCGCCGACGGAATACGGGCCACGTCCGAGATCGCGCGGATCGACACCTTCTGCTCGAACCACAGCACCACGTGGGCGTGCAGCGGTTTGAGATCGCCGGCACTCACCGAGCGGCCCTTCGACCGCTGGTACTGCGCCTCCGCCTCGTCGAACACGTCCTGGTCGTGCCAGATCACCGCGATCCGACCGACCTTGTCCCAGCGCCGCAGACGGTCGAGGTGCTCCTCGGTGATCAGCACCTCGCCGGTGTCCGGGTGGACCCGGTATTGCATCAGGGTGAAAACCGTGGCACGGCCCTGGGCACGGACCTTCTGCGCCTCGGTCTCGGCGGCTTTCTCCCGCTCGAAGAACGCATCGGCCTGGGCGACCTGCTCCGGCGTCGAGGCGACCACCCGGTAGCCGGGCACCGGACCACCGGCAGCACTGTCCAGTTCGTCGTCCAGTTCGCCGGCAGGACTGTCTAGTTTCGAAACTAGCGGGGGGCAACCCAAGGAGGGTGCCCCCCGCCCGATCCCTGTGATGACGCCGATCGAGGGGGGCTGAGAGACGTCACTGTCCAGTTTGCCAGTTTTTGACGGCTGAAAAGATTCGGCGGCCAGGGCCGTGTTTTCCGCCGATGGCACGGCAGCGGGCAGCCCGCCTCCGGCGGGTGCCGGTGAGGATCCCCGGCCGGGGGCCGGGGCCAGAAGATGGTCCTCGACCCCGAAGGATGACAGGTCAAGGGAGGGCGGGGCACCGGTGATGACGGGGGGCGTGAGGGCGCTCATCAGCGCTCCTCGGAGGTCGCCGTGCGCTCCTGGCCCAGCAGCCACTCATCGACGGCCTCGGGCCGGTAGCGCACCGTGCGGCCGAGCCGCAGGTACCGCGGGCCGCTGCCCTCGATCCGCCATTCATCGACGGTGCGGCGCTTCACCCCGAGGCGCTCGGCGAGCGTGTCGGGAGTGATCAGGGAGTCGAGCAGGGGGGTGCTGACGACGGACATGGGTGTCCTCCGGACTCATTCAGTCCGGAGCCCGGTCCACCCTGACCGTGTCGCCGATCGTCTGGGCGGAGTGTGGCGAGCGCCACGTGCTCCATCTCGGGTCTCACCGCTCAGCGGCGGCCCTGCGCTTTATTTTCGCGCCCATGTCTGTCTCGCACGACTCTACCACGCGCGATCCAGTAATCTCACATCTGCCCTCATTCGAGGCGCCGAAAACTCACAAAGGAACACCGCCATGGGCTTCACCCGCCCCTACGAGACCAGCGCCGGGAAGAGGCTCTGGGAGGCCCGCTACCGCCGGCCCGACGGCCGGACGGCGCGCAAGGCGTCGTTCCGGACCAAGCGTGAGGCCGAGGCGTTCCTCGCCACCGTCGAGGTGTCCAAGCTGCAGGGTGCCTACATCGCGCCGAGCGACGCCCAGATCACCATCGGCGCGCTCGGTGCCGACTGGCTCGTGGCCCACGAGGCGGCGGTCAAGCCGTCGGCGTTCTACTCCGACGCGTCGGCCTGGAGGGTCCACGTGGAGCCGAAGTGGGGCAAACGCAAGGTCGGTTCCATCCGTCACACCGAGATCGCCGCCTGGGTCGCCGAGCTGGCCGCTGCCCGATCCGCCACCACCGTCAAGCGGGCTCACGGCGTCCTGGCCGCGATCCTCGACGGGGCCGTACGCGACCGGCGGATCCCGAGCAACCCGGCCCGTGAAGTCAAGACGCCGCGCAAGACCGGCAAGGCCAGGGCCTACCTGACTCACGAGCAGGTCGAGCGCCTGGCCCAGGAGTCCCGCTACCCCGACGTCGTCCGGTTCGTGGCGTACACCGGGCTGCGGTGGGGCGAGATGGCCGGGCTGCGGGTCCGCCACGTCGACCGCGCTCGGCGGCGCATTTCCGTGGAGGAGAACGCCGTTTTCGTTGGTGGCCGGGTGCGTGTCGGGACCCCCAAAACCCACGAGCGCCGCACGGTGCCCTACCCCCCGTTCCTCGACGAGGCCATCGAGCGGGCGACCGCCCACCGAGGGGCCGACGATCTGGTGTGGCCGGCCGACGACGACGGCGGCTATTTGTCGTCCGGCAAGTCGGGCACCGGCTGGTTCGCGGGGGCCGTGAAACGCGTCGTCACGGCCGATATGGCGGCGGTGGACGCCGCGAGGGCGGCAGGACAGCCCGAGCCCCCGGTCACGCCCTACGTCACCCCGCACGATCTGCGTCACACCGCGGCGTCGTTGGCGATCAGCGCGGGCGCGAACGTGAAGGCCGTCCAGCGGATGCTCGGGCACGCCTCGGCGGCGATGACCCTGGACACCTACGCCGACCTCTTCGACGACGACCTGGACGCCGTGGCGAGCGCCCTCGACGCCGCCCGCGCCGAGCGGCTGGCGCTGTCGTAAAAAGTACCGGAAAAGTACCGGTTCACCTGTCGGAGGGTGTCCTCAGGTGGGAGCTAACGGGAGTTAAATACACGGAATGACGCCGATCTGGCCGGGTCGGCACCCCCCTGTCGTGAGGGGTTTGTGGGTTCGATTCCCACAGGGCCCACGACGAACGGCTCCGGGTCCGAGGGAAGCTTCCCTCGGCCCCGGAGCCGTTCTGCGTTCCTGCTTCTTGCTTGGCGTTCCTGCTGCTTGCCCGGTGTTCCTGCTTCTCGCTTGGCGTTGCCGTCTCTTGCCCGGTGTTCCTGCTTTCCTGGGTTCTTCCTCCCACTCGTCAGCCGAGCGGGCGTTGTTGCGGGCGAAGTCGGCCGGGTCCGGGCGGACCTGACCCGGTCCCTCGAGGACTTGACCTGGCTCTCTCGGGCGGACTTGACCCGGCCCCCGGGGCGGGCTCGGCCGGGTCCACACCAGCGGGGACTTCACGCACCGCCCCTCGCGTGATCAAGGCCATCGAGACACTGCCGGTGGAGACTGGCCGCTGTTGGCGGTCGAGGTCCTGTCGTCGGTGCCGGCTGAAGCCCTGGGGTGCCGGCTGAATGGGGTGCCGGCTGAGGGCAGCTGGGGCCCTACTGGGGCGCACAGAGGTCTCGCCGGTGGACACCCCAGCTCCGCCAGTTCACGACTGAGGGGATATGCGTAGCTGAGGAGGTTCCGCCCGGATTCCTCCTCAGTTGTGCATTTCTCCTCAGTCGTGTCAGGGCCTCGGGCTGTCTGGACGTGTCAGGACTTTGGGCTTGGGCTGGCGGGCTGGCGGGCTGTGTCAGGGCCGCGGGGTCTCGGGACGTGCTAGGACCGCAGGGTGGCGGGTTGTGTCAGGGCCGCAGGGTGGCGGGACGTGCTAGGACCGCAGGGTAGCGGGTTGTGTCAGGGCCGCAGGGTGGCGGGACGTGCTAGGACCGCAGGGTGGCGGGACGTGCCAGGACTGCAGGGTGGCGGGACCCGCCAGGACCGCAGGGCGTCGGGAAGGACTCGGGCCCCAGGCTGTCAGGATCGTGATGGCTCAGGTCGCCGAGATCTGTCGGGGGGCCGGCCCCAAGGGATCCGGTCGTGGGCAGGCATCCGGTCATGGGAAGGTGGCTGGTGATGGAAGGGCGACTGGTCGGTTGGGGCGGTGGCTGGTGATGGAAGGGCGACCGGTCGGTTGGGGCGGTGGCAAGCGCTGTCGCCTCCGGCACGCCTCATCGAGGCACTCCGGGACGCCCATTCTCCACAGCCACACCCCGACGTCGGGACCCATCCCCAGGTTGCTTGCCAGGCGTCGTCGGGCCTTGCGGGTGCAGCACACTCCGGCATGACGTCTGCTGAGGGAGACTCCTGGGCGCCGGTGGTGGCCGCTGTCCGTGCCAAGGGCGGTGTCGCGAGGACCGCGACGTTGATCGCCGGCGGCATCAGCCGCCACGTGCTCGGCGCAGCGGTGAAGGCCGGATCCCTGGTCCGGGCGCGCCGTGGCTGGGTGGCCCTCAAGGATGCGGATCCCTACCTCCTGGCCGCGGCGCGTGGCGGCGTGGTGCTGACCTGCATCACCCAGGCCCATCGACTCGGGCTGTGGGTCCAGTACCAGGACCGTCCGCATGTCGCGGCACCGCCCCATGCCGGGGGAATCGACGTGCGCAATGCGACCATTCATTGGCACCTGCCGATCATCCCCCGCCGACCTGACGATCTCATCGACCCGATCGAGAACGTGCTCGTGGCCGTCGCCCGCTGTCAGCCGTACGAACAGGCGCTGGCGACCTGGGAGTCGGCGTTGCGTCAGGGCCTGACCGATCGCGAGGAACTGAGCCGACTGCGTCTGCCGCCGGCCGCCCGGGCGCTGTGCGAGGAAGCGGCGCCGTTCTCGGACTCGGGGCTCGAGACCCTGGCCGTGGCGCGGCTGCGCTGGCTCGGTCTGCCGCTTGTCCAGCAGGCATGGATCCGTGGGCGTCCGGTGGACCTTCTGATCGGTGCGCGTCTGGTGTTGCAGATCGACGGCGGCCACCACGTCGGCGCCCAGCGAGCGGCGGACATCAAGCACGACGCACTGCTCGCCCTGACGGGGTACCACGTGATCAGGGTGACATACGGCCAGGTGGTCGACGACTGGACCGCGGTGCAGACGCGGATCATGCGCGCCGTTGCCCAGGGCCTCCATCGTGCGCTGTGATCTCCATCCCGAACAGTGACCCGCCGGGCGCAACGATCTCACCGGGCAGGCGACCCCACTGAGCAGGCGACCCACCGTCCGCGGCGACCTCCGTCGTACGCAGCGAGGCTGACGGCGGTGGACACTTCGCCCTCTTGCTCCGACAGCGTGTCCTTGTCAGGCGGCATCTTGTCAGGCGGTGTCACGTCAGGCGGTGCTTCGTTGGGCGGTGTCACGTCAGGCGGTGCTTCGTCAGGCGGTGTCACGTCAGACGGTGCTTCGTTGGGCGGTGTCAGGTCGGGTGGCGCGTCCCTGTCAAGGAGACGTGTCCACAGGCGAGACGTCCGGCAGTGCTCGGGGCCGCGCCGGTAGCGTGACCCCGTCCGGAGCGCAGCAGCGCGTGCGGGCCCGAACATGAGGTGGATGCATGAGTCTCTTCGTGAAGAAGACCATCGGTGAGGTCCAGGAGGACCTGGCTGATCCCGAACGCAGTCTGAAGCGGGAGCTGTCCGCCTGGGACATCGCCGTGATGGGCGTGGCCGTCGCGGTGGGCGCCGGCATCTTCTCGGTCGGGGCGCAGGCCGCCGCCAAGTACGCAGGGCCCGCGGTCATCGTCTCCTTCCTGATCGCCGCCGTGGTCTGCGGACTCGCGGTGATGAACTACGCGGAGTTCGCCTCGACCATCCCGGTGTCGGGCTCGGCGTACACGTTCTCGTACGTGTCGCTGGGGGAGCTGATCGCCTGGATCATCGGCTGGGACCTGATCCTCGAGATGTTGATGGCCGCCTCGGTGATCTCTAAGTACTGGGGCATCTACGTCCACAACGTCTTCCAGTTCCTGCACATCGACCTGCCGACGGAGATCCCGATCGGTGGGCTCACCGCGTCCTGGCCGCCGGTGCTGATCGTCGCCCTGTTCACCGTCCTGCTGGTGCTCGGCACCAAGCTGACCTCCCGGGTCAACGGCGTGCTGACCGTGATCAAGATCGGCATCACGCTGTTCATCATCGTGGCCGGCTCGTTCTATGTGAAGGCCGCCAACTTCACGCCGTTCCTGCCCCCGGCCGAGCCGTCCGGCACCGACGCGTCCGGCGTGATGACCCAGAGCCTGTTCGCCTTCCTCGCCGGCACCGAGCCCACCCGTTACGGCGTGTACGGCCTGCTCGGTGCAGCGGCGCTGGTGTTCTTCGCGTTCATCGGCTTCGACATCGTCGCCACCACCGCCGAGGAGGCCAAGGACCCGCAACGCACCCTGCCGCGCGGCATCTTCGGCGGCCTGGCCCTGGTCTCCCTGCTGTACGTCGCGGTCACCATCGTCGTCACCGGCATGGTGAGCTACAAGGAGATGGCCCAGGAGAAGTCCCCGTCGCTGGCCACCGCGTTCCGCCTCGTCGGCGCCAACTGGGTGGGCACGATCATCACCATCGGCATCCTGATCGGCCTGACGACGGTGATCATGGTGCTGTTGCTCGGCCTGGCCCGGGTGGTCTTCGCGATGAGTCGCGACGGACTGCTGCCCCGGGGCCTGTCGCACACCTCCAGCCGGGGCACGCCCGCCCGGCTGCAGATCCTCTGCGGTGTCATCGTGGCGATCATCGCCGCCTTCGCCGACGTGGACCAGCTGTCGGAGATGATCAACATCGGCACCCTGTCGGCCTTCGTGCTGGTGAGCTTCGCGGTGCCCGTGCTGCGGCGCCGCTACCCCGACCTGAAGCGCGGCTTCACCGTGCCGTGGTCGCCGACACTGCCGATCATCTCCGGCGTGCTCTGCCTGTGGCTGATGGCCAACCTCGCCGTCGAGACCTGGCTGCGGTTCGTGGTGTGGCTGCTCGTCGGCCTGACGATCTACTTCGGGTACAGCTACCGGCACTCCCGCGCCCGGCTCGACCAGGACGAGGGGCTGCCCGGCACCGGCGGTGAGCGCACCGGGGCGGGCCGGTGGACCGTCGTCGCCGGCCTCCTGGTCGCGCTGGCTCTGGTCGCCGTGCTCGGCTCGAGCGCCGTGCTGCTGATGAGCCCCGGCGGCGTCGCCGCCATGTCCACCACCGCTGTCTGGAGCCTGATCCTCGGGCCGGTCCCCGGCATCGTCGCGGGCCACCTCGCGCTGTCCCGGACCGGGTCGGTCAGCACCCGTTCCCGTACAATCCAGGCCGTCCTCGCCGTCGGCTACGGCACCGCTGCGGTGGCGGTGGTGGTCGGCATCCTCCACGCGATCGCCGTCCTCTGACCCGTCGCGGGTGGCGTACGGCCCGGAGCGGGCTCGTACGCCCATGTCGTCCGGACGTGGCGTCGGTCCGCTGACGACGGGGTGCCGACCGAGCGGCCCCGGAAGGCCGGACGGGTGTTCGCTTGTTGTCAAATCGTGATGGCCGAACAGTCATTACTTCGGTTGAGGGTTGGCGTGTCTGCGGGCATGCCGGCGGATATCGGGCAGGCTGTGTGACGGATCATCCGATCCGGCGTTCCTTCCCCAGTCCGCCGTTCCTCAAAGGAGAGAAACATGACTGACGCCACGTTCCGTACCCGCTCCGTACGTGCCCTCGCGGTCGCCGGTGTGATCGGCCTGGTCGCCTCCCCGGTCCTCGCCCCCCGGGCGTACGCCGCACGAGGCGACATCAAGGTCGCCCCGGTCGGCCAGACGCCCGGTAACAGCAACGACCCGCACATCACCGGCTGTGACTTCCAGGTCATCGCGAACCGCTTCGACAAGGGCACGTTCAAGGTGTCGTTCACCACGCAGGATCCGAAGCCCAGCGGCGTGTCGGACAAGGACTTCGGGTTCTCCGGGCCCGGGACGTTCGTGATCCCGTCGGACGGCGAGGCGGTCAGCAACAACTTCACCCTGTTCTCCACGACCGGCAAGACGCTGCCCAAGGCGAAGTACCACATCAAGGTGCAGCTCAGCGGCGACGGGGAGAAGGTCAACTCGAAGGTCTTCTGGCTCGACGACTGCACCGCCGCGCCTCCGACCGTCCCCGGGCCCGAGCCGTCCTCCCAGCCGTCGTCCGAGCCCTCCGCCCGGCCGACGGCCTCCGCCTCGGCCTCCGTCCCCGGCAAGGTGAACTCCGGCCTGGAGGCCGACAGCAGCGGCGGCATCATCGCCCTCGGCGTGGGTGGCGTCGCCATCGCCGGCCTGGGTGCGCTCGGCCTGCGCCGGCGTGGCCGCTGAGGCCGTCGTACGGTCGGTGGGGGAGGGCACATGAGCACCCGCCGCCGGCTCGGGCCCCGGGTGCCCACCTGGCTGCTCCTCACCGTCGGCCTGCTGGTCCTGGTCGCGGCGCCGTCCGGCGTGGTGTGGGCCGCCCACGGTGTGCACCGGGTCGCGCCGACACCGGCGATCCGGCCGTCCGACCCCACCACCCTGACGATCGACTCCCTCGGCCTGCGCGGGATCGGCGTGCTGCCGATGGCGCTCAAGCAGGGCGCCCTCAACCCGCCGGACAATCCGCGGATGGTCGGCTGGTGGAACCACTCCGCCGACGCCGGCGCTGCGACCGGCACGACGCTGCTGACCGCCCACAAGGTGCACAGCGGGTCCGCGGTCTTCGAGCACCTGGTCGACCTCAGGCCGGGGGCCACCATCGTCCTCGGCGGGGACACCGGCGCCTTCACCTATGTGGTGGCGGACGTCCGGGTGCTGACCAAGGACCAGCTCGCCGCGGAGTCCGGAGCCCTCTTCGCCCAGGACGGGCCGCACCGGCTCGTGCTGGTCACCTGCGAGGACTGGGACGGCACGGAGTTCGCCGCGAACTCGGTGGTGACCGCCCTGCCTGCCCCGGCGTCACCGGTCCCGTCGGCTGCCCCGGCGGGGCGGGTGATGTCCGCTGCCCCGGCCGGGGCGGCGACGGGCGGGCCCCGGCGGGTCTGAGCCCTCGATGCGGGGTCTGAGCGGCAGGCGCGGGTCCGGCCGGGGCTGCATCCCTGGGAGCTGCATCCGTGGGGCGGCCCGGCAATGGGGGAGCCGTCCCACGTCGGCGGACGACCCGGCGCTGGCATAGTGGTGCCCGTGAAGGAGTCCATGCTCACCGCACAGTCCCGATCACACGCCCTGGCGGAGATGGCCGACGGCGCCGGTCTCGACATCCTCGTCGTCGGCGGAGGCGTCACCGGCGCCGGGATCGCCCTCGACGCCGTCACCCGAGGCCTGCGCACCGGCCTGGTCGAGATGCAGGACTGGGCGGCCGGCACCTCGTCGCGCTCCTCCCGGCTCGTCCACGGCGGACTCCGCTACCTCTACCAGCTCGACCTGCACCTGGTCTCCGAGGCCCTCGCCGAGCGCGGCCTGCTGCTCGACACCATCGCCCCGCACCTGGTGCACGCCCAGCCCTTCCTCTGGCCGCTACGGATCCCGCTGGTCGAGCGCGGCTACAGTGCCCTCGGCATCGGCCTGTACGACCTGATCGCCCGGTTCCAGGGCGGCCACGTGCCGATCCAGCGCCACTACGACAAGGCCGGCGCACTGGGCATCTTCCCCGACATCCGCCCCGGACGGTTGACCGGCGCGATCCGCTTCTACGACGCCCGGGTCGATGACGCCCGGCTGGTCGTCGACCTGGTCCGTACCGCCGTCTCGTACGGTGCCCTGGCCGCTTCCCGGACCCGGGTGGTCGACTTCGTCCGCCAGCGCGGCGCGGTCACCGGGGCCGTCCTGCACGACCTGGAGGCCGACCGGGAGATCACCGTCCGGGCCCGCCACGTCATCAACGCCACCGGCGTGTGGACCGAGCAGACCGAGGGCCTGGCCGGTCCGCAGGCCCAGGGCCTCAAGGTGCTGGCCTCGAAGGGGGTGCACATCGTCGTCCCCAAGGAGCGGATCCGGGGACGCACCGGCCTGTTCCTGCGCACCGAGAAGTCGGTGCTGTTCATCATCCCGTGGCCCGACCACTGGGTGATCGGCACCACCGACACCACCTGGACCGAGCAGCCCGAGACTCCCGTCGCCACCGCGGCCGACATCGACTACATCCTCGACCAGGCCAACGCGGTGCTGCGCTCCCGGCTCACCCGCGACGACATCCTCGCCTCGTACGCCGGCCTGCGCCCCCTGCTCCAGCCGCTCCAGGCCGCCCCCGGTGAGTCGGCGAAGGTGTCGCGCGAGCACACCGTCGCCCGGGTCGCGCCCGGACTGTCCGCGATCGCCGGCGGCAAGCTGACCACCTACCGGCGGATGGCCGAGGATGCGGTCGACTTCGCCCTCGGGGACGAACGGGCCCGGGTGCAGCCGTCGATCACCCGCCGGATCCAGCTCGTCGGTGCCGTCGGGTACGAGGCGACCAGGGCCCAGGCCGGCCCCGTCGCTCGCCGGATGGGGTGGGACCGGCGCCGCACCGAGCACCTGCTCTCCCGCTACGGCTCGGAGCTGACGGTGATCGCCGACCTGGTCCGTGCCGCCCCCGATCTGGGCCGCCCGCTCGCCGCGGCCCCCGGCTACCTGCGCGCCGAGGTCGTGTACGCGGTGACCCACGAGGGGGCCCTGCACCTGTCCGACGTGCTGGAGCGGCGGGTCCGGCTCGCCGTCGAGCAGCGCGACGGTGGCTGCGCGACGCTGGACGAGATCGGCGAGCTCGTCGCGCCGCTCCTCGGCTGGGACGACGCGACCCTCGACCGCGAGAAGGCGTCCTACCGGCGGGCGGTCGAGGCCCGCCGGGCTGCCGCCGAGGCCCCCGACGACGCCACCGCCGCCCGGATCATCGCGGAATCGCTGGGGACCGGAGCAGGAACGGGCGCAGCAACAGGAGCGTGAGCGGCCCCGGCTGCTCGGGCCGGTGGGCGGGCGCGGGCCGGTGGGCGGCACTGACCGGCTGACTCAGGCCGCCGAGCGGCGTGGGCCGGTCCATCCGGGCCGGTGCGAAGACTCGCCCGGGGGCCGACCCGGGCGGGCGTCAGACCCTGCCGGGCGTCAGACCCTGCCGGGCGTCAGAGCCTGCCGGGCGTCAGAGCCTGCGGAGGAACTCAGGATCGTTGTCCGGTGCCTGGTCGTGTGGGTCACGGCCGCCACCGCCACCGTTGCCGAAGCTGCCCCGGCCGAAGATCAGCCAGGCCAGCGGGCCGACGAACGGGAGCACGACGATCGCCACGAACCACATCCACTTCGGCATGAAGTTCACCTTCACCGGCTCGGTCTGGGCGAGGTCGGTGATGCAGTAGATCGTCAGCATGATGGCGATCAGGATGGGCAGGTAGCGCATCATGCCGGAATTGTAGGCGGTGAAGGGTCCGGGTCGGCAATGATCGAACGCATGCGGAGGCCGGGTCAGGGACCGCCCGGCCGGTCAGTCTCGTGTCCGGTCAGGTCCCCGTCCGGTCGGGTCCCCGTCCTGCCGGACCCGGCCGCCGATCAGGCCGGGATCGCGAGCCCGACCAGGAGCCCGGCCGCGGCGACCAGTTCGGCGAGGCCGGTCATCTTCAGCACCTGCACCAGCGGCAGGCCGGTCGCGCCGGCCAGCAGGGCGCGGGTGGGCCGGGCCAGCGGCAGCGCGAACGCCAGCCCCGACAGCGACCACCAGCGTCCGGAGGAGGCCGCCACACCGATGATGGCGAGCGCGGTCACGGCGAGCAGGACGACGAAGAAGATCCGACTGCCACGGTCGCCGAGCCGGGTCTCCAGGGTGTGCTTGCCGGCGACGATGTCGGTGGCGATGTCGCGCAGGTTGTTGGTCACCAGGATCGCGCAGGCGAGCGCGCCGATGGCGACCGCGGCGAACAGGCTGGGCAGGGTGACGGCCCCCACCTGGACGTACGTGGTGCCGCAGACCGCCACCAGCCCGAAGAAGATGAAGACGAAGATCTCGCCCAGGCCGAGATAGCCGTACGGGTGCCGACCGCCGGTGTAGTACCAGGCGGCCAGCACGCTCGCGGCGCCGACCAGCAGCAGCCACCACTGGCCGGTGAGGATGACCAGCGCGAGGCCGGCGAGACCGGCGAGGCCGAAGCAGCCGAACGCCGCCCGCTTCACCACCGCGGCAGGCGCCGCGCCGGAGCCGACGAGACGCTGCGGGCCGACCCGTTCGGCCGAGTCCGTGCCGCGGATGCCGTCGGAGTAGTCGTTGGCGTAGTTCACGCCGACCTGCAGGGCCAGTGCCACCACCAGGGCGAGCCCGGCGTGCACCGGACGGAACGAGCCGGCCGCGATCGCGGCGCCGGTGCCGGCCATGACCGGGCTGAACGCCGCCGGCAGGGTCCGCAGCCGGGCACCCTCGACCCAATCCCCGACCGTCGTCACACCTGCTCCTCGTCCATCGACCCCCAGGCCGCGATCACGGCCCGGCGATCGATCTTGCCACTACTGGTCGTCGGCAGCACGTCGAGACGGCCCAGCCCGCGCGGCAGGGCATGGTGTGCCAGCTCGCCCGCCAGCGCCTCCCGCAGGCCGGCCAGCGAGGTCCGCCGGCTCGTCACCACCACCACCCGGGTGCCCCAGACCGGGTCGGGCACCCCGACGGCGACCAGGTCGGTGGTGCCGAGGGCCCGCCGGGACGCGGCCTGGACGGCCGCCAGGTCCACGTTCAGGCCACCGGAGATCACCACGTCGTCGAGCCGGCCGAGGACGCGGACGGTCCCGTCGGCGGCGACCTCACCCCGGTCGCCGGTGAGCAGGCTGCGGTGTCCGCCCGGCTCGGCCCGGACCACCTCGGCGGTCAGCTCCGGTCGTCCCAGGTAGCCGGAGAACAGCACCGGACCGGTGATGGCGAGCCGCCCGTCAGCGGGGTCGGCGCGCACCGTGACCCCGTCCAACGGCCGGCCGTCGTACACGCAGCCGCCGCTGGTCTCGCTCATCCCGTACGTTGTGACCAGCCGCAGCCCTCGGGCGCGCAGCCCGGCCAGCACCTCGACGTCGACCGCGGCCCCGCCGAGCAGAATCGTGTCGAACCCGGCCAGCGCCGCCAGACCCGCCCCGTCCTGTCGCAGCCGGGCCAGCTGGGTGGGCACCACCGACAGGTAGTGCCGCGCCCCGGGACGTGTCGTCGCCGCCGCGATCCCGGCCAGGTGCGGTGGGACCAGATGCAGGGCCTCGCCGGCCAGCAGCGCGCGGCAGACGACCATCGCGCCGGCCACGTAGTGCGGGCCCAGCGCCAGCGACCACTCGCCCGGCCCGCCGAGCCGCGCATCGGTCGCCGCGGCCCCCGCCCGGATCGCCGTCGCCGACAGCATCACGCCCTTCGGGGCGCCGGTCGAGCCGGAGGTGGAGACGATCAGCGCCACGTCGGCCGGCACCGCACCGGGCGCCTCGGCCGCGACCAGCATCCGGCGCACCGCCGCCTCCTCGACCGGGTCGGGCGGCAGCGGCGCGAGGACGTATGCTCCGTCGAGCGCCCCGGCGAAGGCCGCGGTCAGCTCGTCGGCCGACAGTCCGGTGGTCGGCAGCAACCGCAGCGGGGGAGTGGGCACGGGGAAAGGGTACGACGCCGGGCGCAGCGTCACCGGCGGCTGCCTCACCGACGACCCGATGCGGCGGACATAGGGTCGAGGCATGGAGACGTACGTCTGGTCGATCCCGCTGCGGACCCGGTTCCGCGGCATCGATGTCCGCGAGGGCATGCTCTGGCGGGGGCCGGCCGGCTGGGCGGAGTGGAGCCCCTTCCTGGACTACTCGGGGGCCGAGCTCATCCCGTGGCTGCGGGCGGCCCGCGAGGCGGCCACCGAGGAATGGCCCGCGCCGGTGCGCGACCGGGTGCCGGTCAACGTCACCGTGCCGGTCGTCACCCCGGAACGGGCCCACGCGATCGTCACCGACTCCGGCTGCCGTACGGCCAAGGTCAAGGTCGCCGACCCGCGCTCCGACATCGCCGACGACATCGCCCGGCTGGAGGCGGTCCGCGACGCCCTGGGCCCGGGCGGGCACCTGCGGATCGACGCGAACGGCGCCTGGGACGTCCCCACCGCCCGCCGGCACCTGGCGGCCCTGGCCCGGTTCGACCTGGAGTACGCCGAGCAGCCCTGCCCGACCACCGAGGACCTCGCCGCACTGCGCCGCCACCTCGCCCACGACGGCCTCGACGTGCCGATCGCCGCCGACGAGTCGATCCGCCGTTCGGGTGATCCGGAGCGGGTGGTCGCCCTGGAAGCCGCCGACGTCGCCGTGCTGAAGGTCCAGCCGCTCGGCGGGGTGCGGGCCTGTCTCGAACTGGCCGAACGGCTCGGCCTGCCGGTCGTCGTCTCCAGTGCACTGGAGACCTCCGTCGGGCTCGCTGCCGGTCTCGCGCTAGCCGCCGCGCTGCCCGAACTGCCGTACGCCTGCGGGCTGAACACCTCCCGGCTGCTGGCCGACGACGTGGTCGACGAGCCGCTGGCCGCCGTGGACGGCTGGCTGACGGTCCGCCGGCCGGCCCCCACCCCCGCCCGGCTCGCGGCGTTCGCCGCCGATCCCGCCACTCGGGCCCGATGGGCCCGTCGGCTCGAGCAGACGGCTAGCCTGACCCGGTGAGCCGACGGCCGCCGTCGCCACGTCCGGGCCGGTCCGTCGTCCTCCGGGCCGCGGCCGTCCGGGTCGCTCCACACCAGAAGGGCGCCCCGCCCCCGAGGGAGGTCGCATGAACCCGTCCACCGTTCTCGCCCGCGCCGTCGTCGGCCAGCTCCTCGCCAACGGCGTCGAGCACCTGGTCGTCGCCCCCGGCTCGCGCAACACGCCGCTGCTGCTGGCCGCGCACCGGGCCGCTGCCGCCGGTCGGTTGCGCCTGCACGTCCGGATCGACGAGCGGGTGGCCGGGTTCACCGCGTACGGCATCGCCCGGGCCACCGGCCGCCCGGTGCCGGTGCTGACCACCTCCGGCACCGCGGTGGGCAATCTGCTGCCCGCGCTGATGGAGGCCGCGCACACCGGCGTGCCGTTGATCGCCCTGTCCGCCGACCGGCCGAACGGCATGCTCGACACCGGCGCCAACCAGACCACCCACCAGACCGGGATCTTCGGCGGCTTCGTCCGCGCCGAGGCCAACCTCGAGGCCGACTCCGGTGCTCGGGCCGTACGCCACCAGGTCGCCCGGGTGCTCGCCGCCGCCACCGGCCTGCGGAACCGCCAGCCGGGCCCGGGTCATCTGAACGTCCGACTCGCCGAGCCGCTCGTGCCCGATGCGGCCGACGACGACCTGTCCTGGCTCGATGTCGAGGCCCCGGCCATCGCCCCGCTCGGCGCCGGCATGCTCACCGAGCTCGGGCCCGGCCCGCGGACCGTGGTGCTGGTCGGCAGCGGCACCCAGGCCACCGGCGCCCGGGCCCGCCGCACCGCCGAGGAGGCGGGCGTGCCGCTGCTCGCCGGCCCGGCCTCGAACGCCCGGACCGGCAGCGCCCTGGCCGGCTACCGGCTGCTGCTCGAGACACCGCTCGCGGAGCGGATCGAACGGGTGGTGGTGTACGGCCGCCCGACACTGTCCCGCCCGGTGATGCGTCTGCTGGCCCGGCCCGACGTCGAGGTGATCGTGGTCGCGGACGGCTCGGAATGGAGCGACGTCGGCCTGCACGCGGCGGTGGTCGCCGACGAGGTCCGGCTGCCGGCCGGCGACCCCGACTGGCTCAGCGGGTGGCAGCAGGCGGATCGGCGGGTCACCGCGGAGGTGGCCGGCCTGCTCGCCGCCCAGCCGGCCCTGACCGGCCCGGAGATCGCCGCCGCAGTGGTCGCGTCGGTGCCCCCCGAGGATCTGTTGCTGCTCGGCAACTCCCAGCCGATGCGCGACGCCGACCTGGCCCCGACCCTGGCCGTTCCGGCGATGGTGCTCGGCAACCGCGGCCTGTCCGGAATCGACGGCCTGGTGTCCACCGCCACCGGCGCCGGGATCGGCAGTGGCCGGCCGGTCACCGCGCTGATCGGCGACGTCTCACTGGCCCACGACGCCGGCGGCCTGCTGATCGGCCCGACCGAGCAGGTGCCCGACCTGCGGGTGGTGCTGGTCAACGACGACGGCGGGTCGATCTTCCACACCCTCGAGCAGGGCGACCCACGCTACGACGCGGGAGCGTACGAGGGGGCCTTCGAGCGGCTGTTCGCCACCCCGCACGGGCTCGACTTCGCCGCCCTCGCCGGAGCGTACGGCTGGCGGCACCGCCGGATCGGGGGCCGCGAGGACCTCGCTGAGGCGCTGGCCGCGCCGGTGCAGGGCCGAGAACTGCTCGAGGTGCCGATCAGCCGCGCCGACCGTCGCGACCTCGACACCCGGCTGCGGGCACTGGTCCGGCCGGCCGGCTGAGACCGGCGGGCCGGGTGGGGACGTCCCGCCTGGGAGGGTGCTCGGCCGGCCGGAAGGGCGCTTGGCCGGTCGGGGGGCCTGGCCGGTCGGGGGGGCCTGGCCGGTCGGGTCAGACCTCCGGGTCCTCCAGCTCCCGGCGCCGACGCACTGCCAGCAGCAGTAGCTGCAGGCCGGCGCCCGCGATGCCGAGTGCCGCGGCCATCGCGAGCGAGTGGCCCCAACCGGCTCCGCCGATGGTGCCGATGAGCCAGCCGCCCAGCAGGAAGGCGGCGACGAAGCCGACGAGGGCCAGCGAGATGATCCGGGGCATCGGGGCGGTCATGGCGACGTCCTCCGTTCGGGGAGCGGTCCGCCGGGGACGGCTCCGCGGCGAGGCTCTTTCACCCTAACCACCGCCGGAGGGCCCGCCCAATGACCGAAAGGCCACACTCTGAGGGAGGCGACAGCCCGGGGAACGCGGGAGCGACACTCCGGGGGAGCCGAGACAGCCCCGCCGAACGCCGGCTCGCAGGCCCGACAGCCCCCGACGGGGACGTTCCGACCCGTACGGTCCGACCCCGTACGGTCAGGCCGAGGCCAGCCAGTCCCGCAGCGCCGCAGTGGCGCGTACGTCGTCCTCGTTGTACTCGAGCACCCGACTGCGGGAGGCTTCCCGCTCCTCCTCGTCGTCGGCGTGCACCGCCTCGTCGAACCACGCCTGGGAGTTGAGCCCGCCGGGATCGTCGTCGCGCCAACTGAACCCCGGCCCCTCGTGGGCCACCACCTTGAGGCCCAGCCCGTGGGTGCCGAACCAGTGCTCCCGGACCGTGCTGAACAGGTCGACGAAGTGGTCCCCGGCGAACTCCCGGGCCCGGGCCAGCACGGCGTCGCCGCTGCGCTCGGCCAGCCGAGCCAGCCGGGTCACCTCGTACGCCGAGTAGTGGTAGACGCGGACCGTACGCGGCCCCTCGGCCATCCCCTGCAGCCACGCCATCGCCTCGACCGCCAGCCTGATCTCGGCGTCGTCGTCCAGGTCGGTGAAGGCGCTGAAGTGCCGGTAGTAGCGCTCGCCCGAGGCCGTGTCGGTGACCAGGAAACCCCACAGGTAGACCCGGTCGTCCTCGGCGTTCTCGATGTCGAGGTCGATCTCCAGCTCGGCCCGCGGCACCGCGATCGGGCCGGTGGTGAGGCGTTCGAGGGTCCGGCCGGCGGCCATCAGCCGGGCCCGGCGCGCGGCCAGCTCGAGGCGCCGGTCGGCCCCGGGCCGGTGCTGCACCTCCGGCAGGTAGCGGGGCATCAGGTCGGCGAGGTCGATCGCGGCCAGGTCGTCGATGGTGTTGATCCCGAGCCGGCGCAGCACCGAGATCTCGCGGATGTCGAGCGGCGACCTGTCGATCTTCAGGCTCAGGTCGTGGTCGTCGAGCCTGGGCCGGCAGGTCTCCCACCAGTCGCAGCGCGGGCACTCCTTGTTGACGATCGGCAGCACCAGCGGTTCGGGCGGCTCGGGATCGGCCTGCTGCAGTGCGACCCGGGCCACCCGGACCCGGAAGTCGTGCTCGTGGTCGTAGCGCTCCAGCACGCTGCGCCGGGTCCAGCCCTCGGGGGCGTGGCGGGAGAACGTCCGGACCAGCGGCTCGTCCAGGTCGATCCAGGTGATCGCCACGCCGAGTCCCGGCACGTCGTCGGTGCCGACGACGCCGGCGAGGCGTCGCCCGCCTGCGGCGAACCCGGCCGATTCCAGCAGCCGCCAGTAGTGGGCGACCTGCACCAGGTCACTCTCCCGGCTGTTCACCCGGATCGCCCGCGAGTCCGCCGGGCGGGCGCGCAGCGGCGACGGAGCGCCGAGGGCCGAGACCGGGACGGCGAAGGTGTGCTCGCGTCCGGAGCGGCGCAACTCCTGCACCCGGTGGGCCTTGATCTCCACCGGGTGGTAGCCCGGTCGCCCGTCGGGCGTGTCGGTGCCCCGCACCCAGAGGTCGGCGCGGCCGCTGCGGTGGCCGGCCAGGTCCAGCGGCACGATGCCGTGGATGATCACGTCGGCGCCACTGAGCATCGCGGCCCGGCACTGCGCCTCGCGCTCGGACCAGGGTGCGTGTGCGCTGCCACGCAGGTCCACCACGTGCGGGCGGCCGGTCGTCCGGGCCGCGGCCAGGATCGCGTCGAGGACCCGGTCGGCATGGCTGGGCCCGTTGTCGAAGCTCTCCTCGACCGACGGGTCCACCGCTGCGGAGGCCGGGGCCACGGTGGGATCGAAGAGGTTGTGGGTCTTCACCGCGCAGCTGCGCGCGGCGTACGCGTCGAGGACGAGTCCTGCCATCGCCGGGTCAGGCCCAGGCGCGGTGCACCGCGACGATGCCGCCGGTGAGGTTCTCCCACTGCACATCGCGCCAGCCGGCCTCGACGAACAGTGCGGCCAGCCGCTCCTGGTCCGGCCAGGCCTGGATCGACTCCGCCAGATAGACGTACGCCGACGGGTTGGAGGAGATCGCGCCGGCGATCCGCGGCAGCGCCTCCATCAGGTACTCCTTGTACAGCGTCGCGAACGGCGCCCAGGACGGGGTGGAGAACTCGCAGATCACGATCCGCCCACCCGGCCGGGTGATCCGTCGCAGCTCCCGCAGGGCCCCGACCGTGTCCTCCATGTTGCGCAGCCCGTACGAGGCGGTGACGGCGTCGAAGGCGCCGTCCGCGTACGGCAGCCGCAGCGCGTCACCGGCGATGAAGGCCAGCTCGGGGTGGCGCTCCTTGCCCACCTGCAGCATGCCCAGCGACAGGTCGGTGGGGACGACCGTCGCGCCGGAGGCGGCGAAGGAGAGGCTCGAGGTGCCGGTGCCGGCGGCCAGGTCGAGGATCAGCTGGCCCGGGCGAGGATCGAGCGCCCGCTTCGTGGCGTCGCGCCACCACCGGACCTGGCCCAACGAGAGGACATCGTTGGCGAGGTCGTAGCGGCGGGCCACCCCGTCGAACATCATCGCCACGTCGTGGCGGCGCTTCGCCAGCGTCGCGCGGTAGTCGGTCTTGTCGTCTCCTCGGGGCACGGGCCCCAATATGCCACGGACAGGCCGGCGCACGCCCGGCGGTGTCGGGAGGCCGGACCGGACCATGACCGCTCATCCGATGACGGATGGGGCCAGGCCAACCCTCGTGGCGTGGCCACGCACGATGAAGCGTCCAGGTCATGAAGGGGCCAGGTTCGCTCGTGTCCTCAGCGCGGAGGATCACCGCCCTCCCTTGTCATCGGCGGCTTCGTCGGGGTTGTGCCAGGTTTCCAGGTCGAGTCGTTGGCGTTCCAACTCCGGCGTCCGGCTGTACGTTCCTTCCAGGACTGCCAGGCTGTGCAGCGCGGCGGCGCGGCCTGGTGGATCGATCCGCCCGGACAGTCGCAGCAGGGTGACGGCCGCTCCCACCACGATCGTCGCCGCCGAAACGCCGGATGGGCCCACCCCAACGACTCCTCCTCCACGTCATCGGGAACGTCCTCGTCGTTCATTCCCCTCGACATCTGCTTCATCTCGCTCGGCCCCACGCGTCGCCGGCCCTCGCTGGTGACCGGTGTCCGCCATCGGCAGGACCAGCCGACGCGTCCCGCCCCCGAGCTTGAACGGGGCCAGGTAGCTGAGCTCCACCGGTCCGTCCCGGCGCGTGTCCCAGCCGCCGTACTCCTCCCGGGCATAGACCCAGGCCGGCATGACCAGCCGCTCCTCCCCCCAACGCCTCCGACACCAACCGCCAATACCACGCCCGACACTCCGACACCGTCAAGGACTCAGGCGTCGACGCCAAGGTGCCAACCTTCGCCCGCCAGGTCTTGAGATCCCGATCCCATCCGACCTAGATCGGCTGATTCCAGATATTGTTCAACATCAAAGAAACCATCGGATTCCGTTCACCGCCCCCCCGTAGGGCGTCAGGGAACTCGTCTCGCAGCGCCAACCTGTGAATATCTTCCTCAATTTCAGGAACGTCACCCGCACCGCCCGCAAAAAACCCGTACGAGATGCTGACCATGAAAGCCGGATCAGAAAACCTCACCATGGCACCCCTCTTTACTTGCAGCTGTAACGCTGGCCAATAGGGCGGTGGCCCCACCTGGCGCGATAACGTGAGATGTGTCCATATTCAAGAGGTCTGCAGTCCCGCTAATTGGCGTGATGGTCGATCTCTTGGGCGTAGACGTTGACCCATTTGGTCGGGATGTGTGGTGGTGGCAGGCTGTCCCGACGTTCCCAGATGATGGTGTCCTGCCAGATGTACTGTTCTGGGTTGGAATATGCCAATGGTGGCGTAGTCTCGGTGCTTTCGTAAAGCATGAGATTCAGTTCCGACATGTAACTTGGATCCCAGTTGTTTTCCCAGTAGCCGCCCGCGTACTGGATGTTGCCCCAGCGTGGCCATGGCTGGCCCTCGGGCAGCATCTCTCGGATCATCCGGTGGTCCTCTTCGGAAAGTCCGTTCCGGGGATCATGGAAAATTACACGGAAGGTGCCGGGTGTCAAGGCCCAGGCAGCGAGCAGGGGGCCTGAGCGGAATCCCGTGCGTGGTGGGTCGGCGGTGACGTACCAGGTGAGCTGGGTGGTGGACCACAGGGTGCCGCGCCACCGGTACCGCAGGTCGGCCACGTTCGCCATCCCCGGCCAGGCCGGGTGGGCCAAGTCGTCGTGGTGCTTCGGTGGGACGGGGTCGGGGTCGTTGTTGAACCGGGCCGCCGGTGCCCTGTCGACCGGGGTGTCGAGGGTGGGGATCGGGTCGGTCCAGGGGGCGTCGTCGACCGGGCCGGTCAACCAGCGGATGCCGTCCTCGCCCGGGTCGCCGTCGCCGTTGAGGCCTCGGGTGACGAGCTCGCGGGCCCGAGCCAGCCCGGCCCACAGGCCCGCCGCGAGATCGTCACCGTCACCAGTCGCGGTGTCGGCCCGGGTCACCGTGAATCCGAACGGGGCGTCGCGTGGCCGGTCGACCGCGCGCAGGACGAGACGTACGCCGCCGTGCTCGCAGATCCAGGCCCCGATGATCTCGGCGTCGAAGAGCAGGCCGTCGGCCGCCATCAGCGCGGGAAGCGTGTTCAGGACGTCGATGCTGTGGATGCCCCAGCTCTTCAGCGGAACGCGGACCCGCTCGTAGGTCTCGGTCTGGTGGCCGGCCACCAGATATGTTGGGTCGCCGGGCTTGGGTCGGAGGGGTGGTGGTGCGGCGCGGACTGCGCGTACCACCACGGGATCGCACAGTCGATGGATATCGTCAACGTCCTGTACAGCCAAGGGAACCCCTCGGGCGCGTGGAAGATTCATGTTCTGAAGCTATAAGAACGCGAGGTCACACGCTTGGCTCGTAATGGTGACCGGTGTCGCGGCAATGGAGATCGACCATTGTCCGTTCAGGTGGAATCGCCAGGATGGTCGACCTCTTGGGTGTAGATGGTGACCCACGATTCAGGGATGGGCGGCGGTGGTGGCAAGCTGTGTCGTCGCTCCCAGATGACGGTGTCCTGCCAGACGTATCGTTCGGGTTGCGTGTAGGCCAACGGCGGGGTCACGGCTACAGTTTCTTCCAGCATCAAATCCTGTTCTGCGACATACCCCGGGTCCCAGTTGTGACACCAGTAGCCGCCGGCGTATTGGATGTTTCCCCAGCGTGGCCGTGGCTGACTCGCTGGCAGCATTTCTCGAACCATCCTGTGGTCCTCTTCGGAGTTACCGAACCGGGGATCGTGGAAGATGGTGTAGAAGATTCCGGGGGAAACTGCCCAGACAGCGAGCAGGAGCCCCGCTCGTGGCCAGCCGGCGCGGGGTGAATCGGCGCTGACATACCAGGTCACGTGCGTTGTGGACCACAACGTTCCGCGCCAGCGATAACGCAGATCGGCGACGTTTGCCATCCCGTGCCACGCGGGGTGGGCCAGGTCGTCGTAATGCTCGGGAGGGACGGGATCAGGATCTTTGTCGAACCGGGCTGCCGGCGCCATGTCGACGGGCGTATCGATGCTGGGGATCGGCTCTGTCCAGGGTGCGTCATCGGCAGGGTCGGTCAGCCAGCGGATGCCGTCCTCGCCGGGGGCGCCGTCGCCGTTCACGCCTTGGGCGACGAGTTCGCGGACCCGCAGTAGACCGGTCCACAGGCCTGCTGCGAGATCGTCACTGTCGGTGGTGTCGGCCCGGGTCACCGTGAAGCCGAACGGCGCTTCGCGTGGCCGGTCGACCGCGCGCAGGACGAGGCGTACGCCGCCCTGTTCGCAGATCCAGGCGCCGATGATCTCGGCATCGAAGAGCAGGCCGTCGGCGGCCATCAGCGCGGGAAGGGTGTTCAGCACGTCGATGCTGTGGATGCCCCAGCCCTTCAGCGGTACGCGGATCCGCTCGTACGTCGGCGGCTGACTGATCCCTATGGAGTGGGCGGTCCCCGAGGATCGGTGGGGTTGTCGCCGGCGCATCGGAGGACTGGGGCGGGGGACTTCGCGCAGCACCTCCGGGTCGCACACACGGTGCACGTCGTCGATGCCCTGAATGGCGCGAGGAACGCCCCGGGCAGGCAAAGGAATCATGTCCTGAGATTATGCTGAGAGAGGCTCGGTGTCCGGTTGGACGGGTGATCGACCGGCGAGGCCTCGACATGCCGATGGAAGCCCGTTACAGCATGGTGACCAGGGAAGGTTGCGGCGCCGGCGGACGTCCGTGAGGTGGAAATGGCGGGACGGATGACGGACCGTCCCGGGGTCTACCCTCATCGCATGTCGCAACTGTTCACGCCACTGACCCTGCGGGGCACGACGCTCCCGAACCGGGTCTGGATGTCCCCGATGTGCATGTACTCCGCGGCCCCGTCCGGCATCTCGGCCGGCTGTCCCACAGACTTCCACCTGCAACACCTGGCCTCCCGGGCCGGTGGCGGCGCGGGCCTGGTGATGGTGGAGGCGACCGGCGTGCTGCCGTTGGGGCGGATCTCGCCGTGGGACCTCGGGCTGTGGAACGACGCGCAGGCGGATGCGTTCGCGCCCATCGTCGACTTGTGCCACCGGCTCGGTGCGATGGTCGGCATCCAGCTGAACCACGCCGGTCGCAAGGCCGGCACCTGGCAGCCCTGGGCGGGCGTGGGGAGCGTGCCGGTGCAGCACGGCGGCTGGGTCCCGGTCGCCCCGAGCGCGCTCGCCTTCGACGAACAGCACACCACCCCCCGGGCGATGACCGCCGCCGACGTCGTCTCGGTGATCGAGGGGTTCCGGTCCGCCGCGCGCCGCGCACTGGAGGCGGGCTTCGACACGGTCGAGATCCACGGGGCCCACGGCTACCTGCTGCACCAGTTCTGCTCCCCGCTCACCAATCGACGGACCGACGACTGGGGTGGCTCCTTCGAGGGCCGGGTCCGGCTGCCGCTGGCCGTCGTCGACGCGGTACGCGACGAGGTCGGGCCCGACGTCCCGGTGCTCTACCGGGTCTCGGCCACCGACTGGTTCGCCGAGAACGGCCTCGAGGAGGACAGCTGGACCCTGGAGCAGACCCGTACGTTCGCCGGCCTGCTGGAGGAGCACGGGGTGGACCTGATCGACGTGTCCACCGGCGGGGTCTCGCCACGGTCCCGACCGACCAGGGTCGGGCCGGGCTACCAGGTGCGGTTCGCCGAGGAGGTCCGCGAGGCGGTCGGGATCCCGGTCAGCACGGTCGGGATCATCGTCGACGCCGACCAGGCCGAGGCGGTGCTGGTCGAGGGCCGCGCGGACGCGGTGATGGTCGCCCGTGAGCTGCTCCGCGATCCGTACGCCCCGGCCCGCTGGGAGGCACACCTGGACGGCGGACCGAGCCGGTTCCCGGTCCAGTACGGCCGGGCACTGCCCTTCCGCTGAGCCCGGGGGCCACCCGCCCGGCGGTTTCCCGGCGCGCCCGCCGACGGCCTCCCGACCAGAGCCACCCGGCCTGGCGCTCCTGGCCGGGAAACCGGGTCCCCGGGGCCGGGACCGGGGACCGGAGGGGTGTGGCCGTCAGTCCCGCTGTTCCTCCAGCGCGTCGCGCATCGGGACGAGCTTCGCGTTCGACTCGGCCAGCTCGTTGGCCGGTTCGGAGTCGGCGACGATCCCGCAGCCGGCGAACAGCTCGATCGAGTGCCCGTCGGGGAGCAGCCGGCCACAGCGCAGGGCGATCGCCCACTCGCCGTTGCCCCGGGCGTCGATCCAGCCGACCGGTCCCGAGTAACGACCCCGGTCCAGGCCCTCGATCTCGGCGATGGTGGCCCGGGCGACATCGGTCGGGGTGCCGCACACCGCGGCACTCGGGTGCAGCGCCGCGGCCAGGGCCAGCGCCGTGGTCCCCGGCCGGACCGCCGCGTTGACGTCGGTGGCCAGGTGCATCACATTGGGCAGTTCCAGGACGTACGGGGTCTCCGGCACGTTCATGCTGGTCGAGTACGGCGCCAGCGCCCGGGCCACCGATTCGACGGCCAGGGCGTGCTCACCGAGGTTCTTCTCCGACTGGGACAACACTTCGGCGATCGCCCGGGAGGAGAGGGTGTCCTCCACCTCCCGGTGGCCGGTCTCGCCCACGGCCCGCCGCTTCGGGCCCATCGCCCCACGCCAGATGGTGCCGGCGAGCACCCGCGAGGTGACCAGCCCCTGGTCGACCCGGACCAGCATCTCGGGGGTCGCGCCGACCATGTCGTCGACCCAGAAGGTCCAGCAGCGTGGATATCGCGGCCCGAGCCGCCCGACCAGCCACCGCGGGTCGATCCGGCCCTGGGTGGTGGCGACGACATCCCTGGCCAGCACGACCTTCTGCAGCCGTCCACCGGCGATCCGGCGGACGGCGGTGCCGACCGCCGCCTCCCAATCCGGGCCGGACATCGCTCCGTCCGACCAGGACACCGCCCCGGGACCGATCGGGGCGGGGGGCCGGGGCGGCAGCGCCGGCTCCGGCAACGGCTGATCGACCGGGCCGATCCGGGTCATCCAGTGCTGGCCGTCGCGGCTGCCGAGCACCAGCGACGGCACCACCAACACCGAACGGCGGGTCGTGTGGTCGTGGTCGAAGGTGAAGGATCCGAAGGCCAGCGGCCCGACCCCCGAGGGCAGGTCGTCCGACCCCGGGCCGGCGGGCATCGCGGCCACCACCGCCCGCCACCAGGCGTCGGCCTCGGCCAACGAGTCGACCTCGCATCGGGCGGCCTCGCCGAGCCCGATCACCCCGTCGTCGAGCATCGCCCGGTTGCTCGCCCCCGTTGTCCCGCGTGCGGCCCGGCCGCCTGCCCCCGTTGTCCCGCGATGGAACCAGGCGCTCGCCCCAGTGTCGGGGAGGAAATCCTGCAGAGGACCCGGATCGTCGAGCGGGGTGGTGACCGCATGCAGGCGGGGGACGGGCGGGAGCGAGGCGGGCTGCATCACCCCGGCACTCTAGCCCGTCGACACCACCCGCCGAGGTGCTTCCGCACCACCCGCCGACGTGGTTCCGCCGGTCCCTCATCCCGCGAGTCACAGATGAATAACACCACGGAAGTATTGCGGAAATCCCTCGCGCAATAAAGCTCTGACTAGGGGAAACGTAGAATGTTGAGGGTTCGCTCTAGCACGGCGGGAGTCGTAAACTGCGAATATCCGTCGATCTGCGCGGCGCGCAGATCGACGATCCCGACCCCCGCCGGCCCGACCCCACAGGAGCGTGTCCATGTCCCCCGCCAACCAGGCAGCAGTGAGCGCCGCGGGGGGAGTGCACACCTCATCCGAGCGTGATGTGGTGTCCGAGCATGACGTGGTGATCGTCGGTGCCGGCCCCGGCGGCTCCACCGCTGCCGCCCACCTGGCCGGTCTGGGCCTCGACGTCGCACTGTTGGAGAAGGCCACCTTCCCCCGGGACAAGATCTGCGGTGACGGCCTGACTCCCCGGGCGGTCAAGGAGCTGGTCCGTCTCGGCCTGGACACCTCGGAGGATGCCGGCTGGGTGCACAACCGTGGGCTGCGGGTCTACGGCGGCAACGGGCGTCCGTTCACCCTCGACTGGCCCGAGCTGGCCGACTTCCCGCACTACGGCATGACCCGGCGACGGGCGGAGCTGGACGAGCTGCTCGCCCGCCACGCCGTCGGTCGCGGTGCCCGGCTGGTCGAGGGGGCGCACGTCACCGAGCCGGTGCTGCGCGGCGGGCGGATCGTCGGTGTGCGGACCAAGGACGGTCGTACGTTCCGGGCGCCGGTGGTGGTCGCCGCGGACGGCAACTCCTCCCGGCTGGCCGTCGCGATGGGCATCACCCGCGACGAGAAACGCCCGATGGGGGTGGCCGTCCGGTCGTACGTCACCTCGCCGCGCCACGACGGGGAGTACATGGAGTCCTGGCTGGAGCTGTGGGACGGCACCCCGGGTGCCTCGAACCTGCTGCCCGGCTACGGCTGGGCCTTCCCGATGGGGGACGGCTCGGTCAACGTCGGCCTCGGCATGCTGAACACCTCCCCGGCGTTCGCGAAGACCGACTACCGCGCGATGATGCGGACCTGGCTGGAGAACACCCCGGAGGAATGGGGCTTCCGCCCCGAGAACCTCCAGGTGCCGATCAAGGGCATGGCGCTGCCGATGGCGTTCAACCGCAAGCCCCACTACCGCGACGGGCTGGTGCTGGTCGGCGACGCCGGCGGCATGGTCAACCCGTTCAACGGTGAGGGCATCGACTCGGCCATGCAGGCCGGCCGGGTCGCGGCCGGGGTCATCGTCGACGCGAAGTCGCGGGGCTTCGGCACCGCGTCGGCCGAGCGGGCGCTGCGCGGCTACCCGCTGCTGATGAAGGACGAGCTGGGCAAGTACTACCGCCTCGGCGCGGTCTTCGCCCGGCTGATCGGCAACCCCACGGTGATGCGGATCGCCGTGCACCACGGACTGCCACGCCACACCCTGATGCGGCTGGTGCACAAATTGTTGGCCGGGCTCACCGACCAGCGCGACGGAGACGCCTTCGATCGGGTGATCAACACCCTCGTGAAGATCGCCCCGTCGGTCTGAGTAACCTCGGCCGGGGCGGGTGACGGAAATGACAGAGAGGGCTGCGAGGATGGACACGGCACAGGAAAGGACCTGGCGATGAACATGTACCTTCCGTTGATCCTGATGCTGGTGATGGGCGCCATCATGGCGGCCGTCGCTCTGGTGTCGGCGATCATCGGGCCGTCCCGGTACAACCGGGTCAAGTCCGATTCGTACGAGTGTGGCATCGAGCCCACCCCCCAGCCGGTCGGTGGTGGCCGGTTCCCGGTGAAGTACTACATCACCGCGATGCTCTTCATCATCTTCGACATCGAGGTCGTCTTCCTCTACCCGTGGGCCGTCTCCCTCGAGATGCCCGGGCTGCGGTCCTTCGCCCTGGTGCAGATGCTGATCTTCATCGGCCTGGTCTTCCTGGCCTACATCTACGAGTGGCGCCGTGGGGGTCTCGAGTGGGACTGACACGCGTCGCCACGTCCGTCCACAGCCGAATTGTGAGGTGCTGATATGGGTGTCGAGGACAAGATCCCCCAGGGGATCCTGCTGACCACCGCCGAACAGCTGTTCGGCTGGGCGCGGAAGGCGTCCTTCTGGCCGGCCACCTTCGGCCTGGCCTGCTGCGCGATCGAGATGATGTCCTTCGGCGCCACCCCGCACGACGCGGGTCGCTGGGGTCAGGAGGTCTTCCGGGCCTCGCCCCGCCAGGCCGACCTGATGATCGTCGCCGGCCGGGTGAGTCAGAAGTTCGCCCCGGTCGTCCGGCAGATCTACGACCAGATGGCCGAGCCGAAGCGCGTACTGTCGATGGGCGTGTGCGCCTCCTCCGGCGGCATGTTCAACAACTACGCGCTGGTCCAGGGCGTCGACCACATCGTCCCCGTCGACGTCTACGTCCCCGGCTGCCCGCCGCGTCCGGAGATGCTGATCGACGGCATCATGAAGCTGCGCACCATCGTGCAGAACGCGCCGATCGGCGCCGACGAGCGGGACGCCGCGATCGCCCGGGAGGCTCGCCAGCTGGTCGCCTCCCCCCTCGCCGAGCAGAAGGGCTTGCTCCGATGAGTGAACAGAACGTCCCCGCCGTCCCCGAGAGCGAGCAGCGCCCCCGCCAGGAGCGTGAGGTCCTCGACGTCCGCCAGGGCATGTTCCACGCGTCGACCACCGCCGACGTCTCCGGATACAACGACATGACCTGGTACGTCGAGATGCCGCAGGCCAGCCGTCCCCCGTACGGCGGCTGGTACGACGACGCCGTGGAGCGTCTGCGCGCCGGCATCGGTGACCCGGACACGGCGATCCGCAAGGTCGTCATCGACCGTGGCGAGATCACCCTGTTCGTCGAGCGCGAGCACATCGCCGAGGTCGCCCGGGTGCTGCGGGACGACCCGATGCTGCGCTTCGAGTGGTGCTCCGGCGTGTCCGGGGTGCACTACCCGACCGATCGGGGTGCCGAACTGCACGCCGTCTACCACCTGCTCTCGATGACGCACAACCGCTGGATCCGGCTCGAGGTGACCTGCCCCGACGCCGATCCGCACATCCCCTCGGTGGTGGCCACCTACCCGACGGCCGACTGGCACGAGCGGGAGACGTACGACTTCTTCGGGATCATCTTCGACGGCCACCCGGCCCTGACCCGGATCGAGATGCCGGACGACTGGCCCGGCCACCCGCAGCGCAAGGACTACCCGCTGGGCGGCATCCCGATCGAGTTCCACGGCGCCACGAACTCCCCGGTCCACGAGCGGAGGGACTACAACTCATGAGCAGCACCGAATTCCACGACGAGGAGATCCTCGACGACACCACCGCGGCCGGTGCGGACCCGTACCGCCAGACCGGTGACCCGGACGTCGACGCCACCTACTACGCCGACGGCGGCGACTGGGACGACATCGCCGAGGCCCAGGCCGAGCGCGGCGACGAGACCATCGTCGTCAACATGGGCCCCCAGCACCCCTCCACGCACGGTGTGCTGCGGCTGATCCTCGAGCTCGACGGTGAGACCGTGACCGACTGCCGGGTCGCGATCGGCTATCTGCACACCGGCATCGAGAAGTCGATGGAGTACCGCACCTGGTCGCAGGGCGTGACCCTGTGCACCCGGATGGACTACCTCACCCCGTTCTTCCAGGAGGTGTCCTACTGCCTAGGGGTGGAGCGGCTGCTCGGCATCGAGGCGGACGTGCCGGAGAAGGCCAGCGTGATGCGGGTCCTGCTGATGGAGATGAACCGGATCGTCAACCATCTGGTCGCCATCGGCACCACCGGCAACGAGATGGGCGCCACCACCGTGATGACCGTCGCGTTCCGCGAGCGCGAGGTGATCTTCGACATGATCGAGATGATCACCGGCCTGCGGATGAACAACGGCTTCATCCGTCCCGGCGGCGTCGCCAACGATCTGCCCGCCGGAGCCATCCCCAAGCTGCGGGAGATGTCGGCCTGGCTGCACGCCCACCTGCCCGAGGTCGGCCAGCTGTGCGACGACAACCCGATCTTCCGGGCCCGGCTGGACAACGGCATCGGCTTCCTCGACCTGTCCGCCTGCATGGCCCTGGGCACCTCCGGACCGCCGCTGCGGGCCACCGGCCTGGACTGGGACCTGCGCAAGAAGCAGCCGTACTGCGGCTACGAGACGTACGACTTCGACGTCGTCACCGACGACGGCTGTGACGCGTACGCGCGGTTCGTGGTCCGTCGCGACGAGATGTTCGAGGCGCTGAAGATCATCGACCAGGCGATCGACCGGCTGGAGCGGATGGACGGGCAGCCCTGGATGGTGGACGACCCGAAGATCGCCTGGCCCGCCCGGCTGACCGTCGGCCCCGACGGCCAGGGCAACGCCAACGAGCACATCCGCCACATCATGGGCGAGTCGATGGAGTCGCTGATCCACCACTTCAAGCTGGTCACCGAGGGCTTCCAGGTCCCGCCCGGCCAGGCGTACGTCCCGGTGGAGAGCCCCAAGGGGGAGCTCGGCGCGCACGTCGTCTCCGACGGCGGCACCCGGCCCTACCGGGCACATTTCCGCGACCCCAGTTTCGCGAATCTGCAGGGCCTCCCGGCGATGGCGAAGGGAGCCATGCTCTCCGACGTCTCCGTCGCCGGGGCAAGTCTCGACATGGTGATCGGAGGAGTCGATCGATGAGCGGTTTCCGGAGCCACTTCGACCACACCGGGGGCGTCGAGGCCGACCCCACCGAGGAGACGCGGATCACGGCCGAGACCGTCGCGGAGATGGAGGAACTCGCCTCCCGCTACCCGCAGAAGCGGTCCGCGCTGCTGCCGATGCTGCACCTGGCGCAGAGCGTCGAGGGCCGGATCACCCCAGCCGCGATCGAGATCTGCGCCCGGATCCTCGGCATCACGCCCGCCGAGGTCAACGGCGTCGCCACCTTCTACACGATGTACAAGCGCAAGCCGATGGGCAAGCACCACGTCGGGGTCTGCACCACCTCGCTGTGTGCGATCCTCGGCGGTGACGAGATCGCCGCCGCGCTGCAGGAGCACCTCGGCATCGGCAACGACGAGACCACTGAGGACGGCGCGATCACGCTGGAGCACATCGAGTGCAACGCCGCCTGCGACTACGCCCCGGTGGTGATGGTCAACTGGGAGTTCTTCGACACGATGACCCCCCGCAAGGCGGTCGAACTGGTCGAGAAGCTGCGCCACGACGAGGTCGTGGTCTCCCCGCGCGGCGCCACCATCACCTCGTGGCGCGAGGCGGAACGGGTGCTCGCCGGCTTCCCCGACGGGCGCGCCGACGAGGGTCCGGCCGCCGGGCCGCAGTCCCTGCTCGGCCTGAAGATCGCGGAGCGCAACGGCTGGCACGCCCCCGACCCGGCCGACCTGCCGGGCACGGCATCGCAGGAGGAGGGCAAGTGACCGACATGCTGACCCCGGTCCTCAGCGCCAACTGGGGCGACGAGCGGGCCTGGAAGCTGACCAACTACGAGCGTCGCGGTGGCTACGCGGCGCTCCGCAAGGCCCTCGCCCAGCCCGCCGGCGACATCGCCGGTCAGGTGAAGGCGTCCAGCCTGCGCGGCCGTGGCGGCGCCGGCTTCCCGGCGGGCGTGAAGTGGAGCTTCCTGCCCAAGGACAACCCCAACCCGGTCTACCTCGTGGTCAACTGCGACGAGTCCGAGCCGGGCACCTGCAAGGACATCCCGCTGGTGATGGCCTCCCCGCACACCCTGCTGGAGGGCATCATCATCAGCTCGTACGCGGTGGGCTGCCACCACGCGTTCGTCTACATCCGCGGTGAGGTGCTGCACGTCATCCGCCGGATGCAGCAGGCCGTCCGCGAGGCGTACTCGGCCGGCTACCTCGGCAAGGGCATCCTCGGCACCGACTTCGACCTCGAGGTCACCGTGCACGCCGGTGCCGGCGCGTACATCTGCGGCGAGGAGACGGCCCTGCTCGACTCGCTCGAGGGCCACCGCGGCCAGCCGCGCCTCAAGCCGCCGTTCCCGGCCGTCGCCGGCCTGTACGCCTCCCCGACGGTGATCAACAACGTCGAGACGATCGCCACCGTCCCGGCCATCATCGCCAACGGCGTGGACTGGTTCACCTCGATGGGCTCGGAGAGCTCGCGGGGCATGACGCTGTACTCGCTGTCCGGCCACGTGGCCAACCCGGGGCAGTTCGAGGCGCCGATGGGGATCACCCTGCGCCAGCTGCTCGACCTCGCCGGCGGGATCCGGCACGGTCACCAGCTGAAGTTCTGGACCCCGGGCGGTTCCTCGCTCGGCGTCCTCACCGCCGACCACCTGGACGTGCCGCTCGACTACGACGGGCCGGCCAAGGCCGGCAGCGGGCTCGGCACCAAGGCACTGCAGTGCTTCGACGAGACCACCTCCGCGGTCCGGGCCTGCGCCCGCTACGTCGAGTTCTACAAGCACGAGTCGTGCGGCAAGTGCACCCCCTGCCGCGAGGGCTCGTGGTGGCTCGTCCAGCTGCTCGCCCGGCTCGAGGCGGGTCAGGGCGAGGAGGGTGACGTCGACAAGCTGCTCGACCTGGCCGACAACATCGCCGGCCGGTCGTTCTGCGCGCTCGCCGACGGCACCGCCACGATCGTGAAGTCGATGGTCCAGCACTTCCGATCCGAGTTCGAGGCCGGTCTGCACACGCCGGCCTGGGAGCTGTTCCCCTACGAGAAGACGACCGCCTGGTACCGTCCGGCGGTCGCTGCCGAGAGCGGAGCCACCGCATGACCGACGACACGATCCAGGACCCCCAGGCCCTCGTCCAGCGGACCGCGGCGGCCCCCGTCGCCTCCCGCAACCCGCTGGCGCGCCAGATCGCCGAGACGGACCCGGCCACCCTGGTCAGCGTGACCATCGACGGCGTCGAGGTCCGGGTGCCGAAGGGCACGATGATCATCCGGGCCGCGGAGATGATCGGCAAGCCGATCCCGCGGTTCTGCGACCACCCGCTGCTCGACCCGGTCGGCGCCTGCCGCCAGTGTCTGGTGGAGATCACCGACGACGGTCGCGGCCGGCCGATGCCGAAGCCGCAGGCCTCCTGCACCACCGCGGTGATGCCGGGCCAGGTGATCCGGACCCAGGAGACCTCCCCGGTGGCCGCCAAGGCGCAGAACGGGATCAACGAGTTCCTGCTGATCAACCATCCGCTCGACTGCCCGATCTGCGACAAGGGCGGCGAGTGCCCGCTGCAGAACCAGGCGATGATGGTCGGCAACGGCGACACCCGCTTCAGCGACGTGAAGCGTACGTACCCCAAGCCGATCCCGCTGTCCTCGGAGATCCTGCTCGACCGTGAGCGGTGTGTGCTGTGCTCGCGGTGTACCCGGTTCGCCGACCAGATCGCCGGTGACCCCTACATCGATCTGGCCGAGCGCGGCCCGGTCGAGCAGGTCGCGATCCACGGCGACCAGACGTTCGACTCCTACTTCTCCGGCAACGTCATCCAGATCTGTCCGGTCGGTGCGCTGACCAGCACCGCCTACCGGTTCCGGGCCCGCCCGTTCGACCTGGTCTCCACCATGACGACCTGCGAGCACTGCGCGGCCGGCTGCGAGCTGCGCGTCGATCATCGCCGCAACGAGGTGATGCGCCGCTACGCCGGTGACGACCCCGAGGTCAACGAGGAGTGGAACTGCGACAAGGGCCGCTTCGCCTTCACCTCCGGGCGCGGCGACGATCGGCTCAGCTACCCGCTGGTCCGCGAGGGCGGCCTGCTCCGCCCGGCCTCCTGGCCCGAGGCGATCAACGTCGCGGTCGCCGGTCTGCGGTCCGCCGGCACGTCCGTCGGTCTGCTGCCCGGTGGCCGGACCACCGTCGAGGACGCGTACGCCTGGTCCAAGTTCGCTCGGGTCGCGGTCGGCACCAACAATGTCGACTTCCGCTCCCGCCTGCACAGCGCCGAGGAGACCGAGTTCCTCGGTCATGCGGTCGCCGGCCGGACGCTCGCGGAGTCGGTGACCTACGCCGACGTGGAGAAGGCCTCCGGGGTGCTGCTCGTCGGGTTCGAGCCCGAGGAGGAGTCGCCGATCGTCTTCCTGCGGCTGCGCAAGGCCTGGCTCAAGCGCAAGCTGCGGGTCTGGACGCTGGCCCCCTACCTCAGCAACGGTGCAGCCAAGGTCGGTGCCACCCTGGTGCCGACCGTCCCCGGGGCCGAGGCCGCCGGGCTCGACGGACTGACCGACGATGTCGCGCTCGGGACGACCGGGATCATCCTGGTCGGTGAGCGCGCGGCCGGTGACGCCGGTGCGCTGAGCGCAGCCCTGCGGCTCGCGGAGCGTACGGGGGCCCGGCTGGCCTGGATCCCCCGCCGGGCGGGGGAGCGCGGTGCGGTCGAGGCCGGTCTGCTGCCGACCCTGCTGCCCGGTGGGCGTCCGGTCGCCGACCCGGCCGCCCGGGTCGACGTCCGCGCCGCCTGGGATGTCGCCGAGCTGCCCACCCGGGCCGGCCTGGACGCCGACGCGATCCTCGCCGCTGCGGCCGCCGGCACGCTCAAGGCCCTGATCGTCGGCGGCGTGGAGCCGACCGACTTCGCCAGCCCGGCGGCCGCCCGCCTCGGGCTGGAGAACGCCGGCTTCGTGATCAGCCTCGAGCAGCGCCTCTCGGAGGTGACCGAGCGCGCCGATGTGGTGTTCCCGGTCAGCTTTGTTGAGGAACGCCGCGGCACCTTCCTCGACTGGGAGGGCCGGGAGCGCCCGGTCGCCCAGGTCGTCCGTCCACAGACGCTGGTCGACGACCTGCGGGTCCTGGTCGCGCTCGCCGATGGGCTGGGCGTCGACCTCGGCTTCGCCGACGTCGACGCCGCCAAGGCCGAGCTCGATCAGCTGGGCCGCTGGGAGGGGGAGCGGATCGCCGCCCCTACCACCCCGGCGCCCGCCGCCGTGACGGCCGGTGCCGGCGACGGCAGCGTGGTGCTGGCGACCTGGCGCACCCTGCTCGACGCGGGCCGCGGTCAGGACGGTGAGCCGTACCTCGCCGGGACCGCCCCCGCCTCGGTCGCCCGGGTGTCCGCGGCGACCGCCGCCCGGATCGGTGCCGGTGACGCCGTGGTGCTCCGGGCCGGCGACGCCGAGCTGACGCTGCCGCTGGTGGTGGAGCCCTCGATGCTCGACGACGTGGTCTGGGTGCCCCGCAACGCCCCCGGGCGGTCGGTGGCCGAGCACCTCGGTGTCGGCTCCGGTGACCGGGTCGGGCTCGCGGCCGCCCCGGCCACCGAAGATTCGACTGCTCGCTCCGACGATTCGACTGGAGGCATGGCATGACCCCGCTGGACCTCTCCCTGTTCGGTCACGACCCGGTGTGGTTGGTGATCGTCAAGGTGATCATCTGGTTCGTGTTCATCCTGTTGGCGACGATCTTCAACGTCTGGCTGGAGCGCCGTACGCTGGGTCGGATGCAGCAGCGCATCGGGCCGAACTTCGCCGGCCCGTTCGGTCTGATCCAGGCCCTCGGCGACGGCCTGAAGCTGCTGTTCAAGGAGGACCTGACGCCGAAGCTGGCGGACCGCTTCGTCTTCAAGCTGGCACCGGTCATCATGACGGTGGTCGCCTTCGGCACCTTCTCGCTGATCCCCTTCGGCGGCACGGTGAAGATGTTCGGCGTGCAGACCCAGCTGCAGCTGGTGGACACCCCCACGGCGGTGCTGCTCTACCTGGCCCTCACCTCGATCGCCGTGTACGGCGTGGTGCTGGCCGGCTGGTCGTCCTCCTCCACGTACGCCCTGCTCGGCGGCCTGCGCTCGACCGCGTCGATGATCTCGTACGAGATCGCGATGGGCCTGTCGCTGGTGTCGGTCTTCCTGTACGCGGGCACGATGTCGACCAGCGAGATCGTCCAGGCCCAGGCCCGGCCGTTGCAGTTCGGCTCGGCGCAGTGGCAGGGGTCGATGGGCTGGTACTTCCTGCTGCTCATCCCGTCGTTCATCATCTACGTGATCTCGATGTTCGCCGAGACGAACCGCCAGCCGTTCGACCTCCCCGAGGCCGAGGGCGAGCTGGGGTCGGGCTACATGACGGAGTACTCCGGCATGACGTACGCCCTGTTCTTCCTGTCCGAGTACATCAACATGTTCATGGTCTCCTGTGTGGCGACGACGCTGTTCATGGGCGGCTACCTGCCGATCTGGCCGTTCAACAACATCGCGGCGCTGAACAACCCGTGGCTCGGCCCGGTCTGGTTCCTGATCAAGGCCTACCTCTTCATGTTCCTGTTCATCTGGGTGCGGGCGACCGTTCCCCGTATCCGCTACGACCAGCTGATGCGACTGGGCTGGAAGTGGCTGATCCCGATCTCTCTGGTCTGGACGATGCTGGTGGCCGTGTTCCGCGTCGGTGTGGCCGACGGGTGGCTCGGCAGCCGCGGTTTCTGGATCGCCGCGATCGTGGTCGCCGCCGTGCTGATCGCGCTGCTGCTGTTCGGCGGTCCGCGACAGGCCGAGGAGACCGAGGAGGAGCCGGCGGCCTTCGACCCGTACGCCGGTGGCTACCCCGTCCCGCCGATGCCCGGCCAGCAGGTGCCCGGGCTGGTCGACGTGGTCAGCTCCGCGGCCGACGAGCCCGCCCGCACGGCGCTGTCCGAAACGTCCGACTCCCAGCGAAGGGCTGATTCCTGATGGTGAATCCTGTTGCCGGGTTCGGGGTGACGTTCTCCACCCTGTTCCGCAAGACCCAGATCAAGGGCGACCAGGCCCGGATGTATCCGGAGCGGCCGGCGATGATCATGCCGCGCTACCACGGGCGTCACCAGCTCAACCGCTGGCCCGACGGCCTGGAGAAGTGCGTCGGCTGCGAGCTGTGCGCCTGGGCCTGCCCGGCGGACGCGATCTTCGTCGAGGGCGCGGACAACACCGAGGAGGAGCGCTACTCCCCCGGGGAACGCTACGGCCGCGTCTACCAGATCAACTACCTGCGCTGCATCCTGTGCGGGTTCTGCATCGAGGCGTGCCCGACCCGGGCACTCACGATGACCAACGAGTTCGAGCTCGCCGACACCAGCCGCGAGGCGATGATCCTGGAGAAGGACCAGCTGCTCGCCCCGCTGCTGCCCGGCATGGAGCAGCCGCCGCACCCGCGTCGGCTCGGCGACGACGAGCGCGCGTACTTCCTCGGCCTGCCCGACACCGGCGTCCGGGACACCCGGATGCCCGAGGGACAGCAGGACACGTACGTCGACGAGTCCGAGGCCCGCCCGGTGGGCACACCGTGGATCCGCGCGGGGTCGGAGGTGCGCAAGGAGATGCGCAAGCAGTTCCACCCCGACTACAGCATGCCCGCGGACCCGGCGCTCGGGGGCGGCCAGGACGTCCGGACCCTCGGCCCGGCGAAGAACAAGGGAGCCGAACGATGATCGCCCTGGTGACCGGACAGGCGGTGGCCTTCTGGCTGCTGGCGCCGTTCATGGTGCTGGCCGCCCTCGGCATCGTGCTCTCCCGCAAGCCGGTCCACTCGGCGCTGTTCATGGCGTTCGTGATGATCGCCCTGGCGGTGCAGTACGGCGCGCTCGACTCGCCCTTCCTGCTGGCGGTGCAGATCATCGTCTACACCGGCGCGATCATGATGCTGTTCCTCTTCGTCGTGATGCTGGTCGGTGTCGACACCACCGACTCCGTCGTCGAGACGATCAAGGGGCAGCGGGTGCTGGCCGTGCTGGCCGCGATCGCCCTGCTGGTGCTGGTGGTGGTCGGCCTCGGCCACGCCGTCGCCGGCACCCCGCACGGCCTGGCCGAGGCGAACTCGCTGGGCAACGCGCAGGGCATCGCCTACCTGCTCTTCAACCGCTACGTGCTGGTCCTCGAGGCCGCGGCGGCCCTGCTGCTGATCGCCACGATCGGCGCGATGGTGCTCGCCCACCGCGAGCGGACCACCCCGAAGAAGTCCCAGCCCGAGCAGTCGCGGGAGCGGATGCAGGCGTACGCCCGCACCGGCGCCCATCCGGGTGGCCTGCCGGCCTCCGGCGTGTTCGCCCGGCACAACGGCGTCGACGCCCCGTCCCTGCTGCCGGACGGCTCGGTGGCCGAACCGTCGGTCTCGCGGACCCTGAAGCTGCGCGGTGTGATGCTGCGGGGCGACAACCTGGCCGATCCGGTGCGCGAGAGCCTGGCGGCGATCGAGCCGGAGTCGGAGGACACCGTCGGTGGTCGTACGGTCGCACAGGCACATGCCGAGGGGGAGGCGCAGGTGCGCGCCGACGGTGCGGCGCAGGCCGAGCGTGAGCAGCTGGAGGCCGCCGTGTCGGCGGGCGCCGGGACCGAGTCCGCGGAGGGAACCGAAGAACGATGAGCCCGAACAACTACCTCATCCTCGCGACGCTGCTGTTCGTCATCGGCGCCTCGGGCGTCATGCTGCGGCGCAACGCCATCGTCGCGTTCATGTCGATCGAGCTGATGCTCAACAGTGCCAACCTGCTGCTGGTGACCTTCTCCCACTACTGGGGAGTCCTCGACGGGCAGGTCGGTGCGCTGTTCGTGATGGTGGTCGCGGCCTGTGAGGTCGTCGTCGGCCTCGCGATCATCGTGTCCATATACCGTACGCGTCGCTCGGCCTCGGTCGATGACGCCAACCTGCTGAAGTTCTGAGGGGCGCGCCGATGATTCCGCTTGAACTGGTCACCTCGGTCCCGGCCGAGGGAATGTTCACCTGGGGCTGGACGATGATCGCCGCCCCCGCGCTCGGTGCCCTGCTGCTGCTCGTCCTCGGACGGGTGACCGACAAGTGGGGCCACTACCTGGCCACCCTGATGCCGATCTGGTCGTTCGCGATCGCCGCCTGCCTGTTCGCCGAGATGCTGTTGCGTCCGGCGGACCAGCGCGTGGTGAGCGCCCCGCTGTACGAATGGATCAACGCGGGCAGCTGGACGGCGAGCTTCGGGCTGCGGATCGACCAGCTGTCGATCCTGTTCGCCCTGCTGATCACCGGTGTCGGGTCGCTGATCCACATCTACTCGATCGGCTACATGGCCCACGACCCCAACCGGCGCCGGTTCTTCGCCTACCTGAACCTGTTCATCACGGCGATGCTGATCCTGGTGCTGGCGGACAACTACCTGCTGCTGTTCTTCGGCTGGGAGGGCGTCGGTCTGTCGTCCTACCTGCTGATCGGCTTCTGGCAGGAGCGGCCACGGGCGGCGAAGGCCGCCACCAAGGCGTTCGTGATGAACCGGATCGGTGACGTGGCGATGTCGATCGCGCTGATGCTGATGATCGCGCTGTTCGGTTCGACCTCGTACGACGCGGTCAACGCCGGCTCGCCGCAGATGACCACGTCGGTCGCCACCCTGCTCGGCATCCTGCTGCTGGTCGGTGCCTGCGCCAAGTCGGCCCAGGTGCCGCTGCAGGCCTGGCTGCTCGACGCCATGGAGGGCCCGACCCCGGTCTCCGCCCTGATCCACGCCGCGACGATGGTCACCGCCGGTGTCTACCTGGTGGTCCGCTCCGGCGCGATCTACGCGATGTCGGAGGTCGCCTCGACCGTGGTCGTCATCGTCGGCACGGTCACCCTGCTCGCCGGCGCCTGGATCGGGTCGGCCAAGGACGACATCAAGAAGGTGCTGGCCGGCTCGACCATGTCGCAGATCGGCTACATGATGCTGGCTGCGGGCATCGGCCCGGCCGGCTACGCGTTCGCGATCTTCCACCTGCTCACCCACGGCTTCTTCAAGGCCAACATGTTCCTCGGGGCGGGCTCGATCATGCACGGCATGAACGACGACGTCGACATGCGCCACTACGGCGGCCTGTCCAAGGCGATGCGGATCACCTTCCTCACCTTCGCGATGGGCTATCTGGCGATCATCGGCTTCCCGTTCTTCTCCGGCTTCTACTCGAAGGACCACATCATCGAGGCCGCGTTCCACTTCAACCCGGTGGTCGGGGTGCTGGCGCTGTTCGGCGCCGGGGTCACCGGCTTCTACATGACCCGGCTGATGATGATGACCTTCTTCGGCGAGAAGCGCTGGCGCGACGACCAGCATCCGCACGAGTCGCCGGCGGTGATGTGGGTGCCGCTGGTCCTGCTCGCGCTGATGTCGATCGGTGCCGGCCTGGAGATCAACAACTGGATCGGCCGCTTCCTGGCCCCGGCGGTGAACGGCGAGGTGGAGGTCACCGGGCTGTTCCACTTCACCCCGATCGGCCTGATCACGCTGGTCGTGGTGGCCGCGGGTGTCGCGCTCGGCTGGTGGCTGTTCCGCGGTGACATCCCCGACCGGGCCCCGGAGAACGTCTCGATCATGACCCGGATCGGCCGCAACGACCTGTACGGCGACACCATCAATGCCGCGGCGTTCACCAACACCGGTGCCGGTGTGGTGACGGGCGTGGTGGCCGTCGACGATCACGCGATCGACGCGGTCGCCAACGGCACGGGAACCGCCTTCGCGGGCGTCGGGCAGCTCATCAAGCGGTTCCAGACCGGCTACGTCCGTTCGTACGCGCTGACGATGGTGGCGGGCTTCGTCCTCATCGCCGTCGTGCTGATCCTGGGCCGGCTGGCCTGACGGGAGGAGAAACCACATGACGACGTTTCCCTGGCTCACCGTTCTCGCGGTGCTGCCCCTGATCGGCGCGCTCGCGCTGGTCTTCATCAAGGGCTCGCTGGCCCGTACGGTCGGCCTCGCCTTCTCCCTCGTGACGCTGGTCGTCTCGATCGTGGTCGCCGTCGGCTTCCAGCCCGGCAACGGCATGCAGTACGTCGAGCAGCAGTCCTGGATCCCGGCCATCGGCGCCTCGTACTCGCTGGGCGTCGACGGCATGGGCCTGCTGATGGTCCTGCTGACCACGATCCTGGTGCCCGTCGTGCTGATCGCCGTCTGGGACGACCCGGACGCCAACGAGGGCCGGTGGACCTCGCAGACGTTCTTCGGCCTGGCGCTCCTGCTGGAGGGCCTGTCGCTGTACGTGTTCATGGCCACCGACGTGCTGCTCTTCTACCTCTTCTTCGAGGCCACCCTGATCCCGATGTACTTCCTGATCGGCGGATTCGGCGGGCACAAGCGCAACGCGGCTGCGATGAAGTTCCTGCTCTTCTCGCTCGCCGGCGGCCTGGTGATGCTGGTCGCGGTGATCGGGATCTACGCGGTCACCGCCGGCCTCGGCCAGCCCACGTACGCGCTGCAGTCGCTGCAGCCGGCCGCGGCTGCCGGACTGTTCAACACGCCGATCGGCAAGTGGCTGTTCGCCGGTTTCTTCATCGCGTTCGCCATCAAGGCGCCGATGGTGCCGGTGCACACCTGGTTGGCCGACGCCGCCGAGGCCTCGAACCCCGGCAGCGCCACCCTGATGGTGTCGGTGCTGGACAAGATCGGCACCTTCGGCATGCTGCGGTTCTGCCTGGGCCTGTTCCCGGAGGCCAGCGTGTGGGCGACCCCGTTCGTCCTGGTGCTGGCGCTGATCTCGATCATCTACGGCGCACTCGCCGCGATCGGACAGCGCAACCTGATGCGGTTCGTGGCGTTCACCTCGGTGAGCCACTTCGGCTTCATGGTGATGGGGATCTTCGCGATGACCACCTCCGGCATCTCCGGCTCGATCTTCTACATGTTCAACCACGGGCTGTCGACGGCGGCACTATTCCTGGTCGTCGGGTTCATGGTGAAGCGCCGCGGGTCGGCCGACATCGCCGCGTTCGGCGGGGTGCAGAAGGTCGCCCCGATGATGGCCGGCTTCCTGCTGGTCTCGGGCCTGTCCGCGCTGGCCCTGCCGGGCCTGTCGAGCTTCGTCTCGGAGTTCATGGTGCTGGCCGGCACGTTCAGCAAGTACCGCTGGATCGCTGCCCTGGGTGCCGTGGCCCTGCTGCTGTCGGCGGTGTACGTGATGTCGGTCTACCAGCGCACGATGACCGGTCCGGTGACCGATCAGGTGGCCCGTACGGTCCACACCGACCTCACCCTGCGCGAGCGGGTGGCCGTCGCCCCGCTGCTCGCGATCATCCTCGTGCTCGGTTTCTTCCCGCGTCCTGCCCTGCAGCTGGCTGACCCCCAGGGGGCCCAGACGGTCGCGGCGATGCAGAGCGTCGGGGTCTCCGAACCCCAGCCGCAGATCCCGGAGGGCAAGAACTGATGAACACCAGCATCGACTACGCGGGCCTGCTCACCGCGATCCTGCCCGTCGTGATCGTCTTCGCCGGCGCCTCGCTGAGCCTGCTCGCCGAGGCGGTCCTGCCGCGGCGGGCGCGGTGGGGGACCCAGCTGGGACTGTCGCTCGTCGTCCTGGTCCTCGCCTTCGGCTCCTCGCTGGCCATGTACGGCTCGACCGCCTCGATGGCCAAGGACCAGACCGCGATGCTGATGGTCGACCGGCCGGCCCTCGGCCTGTGGATGCTGCTGGCGATCTTCGGCCTGTTCTCCGTCCTGCTCTTCGCCGAGCGCGAGGTGTACGGCGGCGTCAGCGCCTTCACCCCGTCGGGTGCGGCCACCCCTGGCTCCGTCGACGAGAAGGCGGCCGGCGAGGCCCGCCATGAGCACAGCGAGGTCTTCACCCTGCTGCTGTTCTCGCTCACCGGCATGATGCTGTTCCTCGCGGCCGACGACCTGCTGATGATGTTCGTCGCGCTGGAGATCATGTCCCTGCCGCTCTACCTGCTCTCCGGGCTGGCCCGCCGCCGTCGGCTGCTCAGCCAGGAGGCCGCGCTGAAGTACTTCCTGCTCGGCGCGCTCTCCTCGGCGTTCTTCCTGTTCGGCATCGCGCTGGTGTTCGCGTACTCAGGGTCCTTCCAGCTCGCCGTGATCGACTCCAGCATCGGCCAGAGCACTCTGGCCGAGGGCGTGCTGATCACCGGCCTGCTGATGATGCTGGTCGGCCTGCTGTTCAAGGTCGGCATCGTGCCGTTCCACAGCTGGGTGCCGGACGTCTACACCGGCGCCCCGACCCCGGTCACCGCCTTCATGGCGGTCTGCACCAAGATCGCCGCCGTCGGTGGGCTGCTGCGGGTGCTGTACGTGGCCCTCGGAGCGGAGCGGTGGAACTGGCAGCCGGTGCTGGCCGTCGCAGCGATCCTCACCATGCTGGTCGGCGCGTTCGTCGGTCTCGTGCAGACCGACATCAAGCGGCTGCTGGCGTACTCCTCGATCACCCACGCCGGCTACATCCTCGTCGCCGTCGCCGGTGCGGCCCAGGCCGCCAACGGGATCGGTGGTCTCACCTCGGTGTCGGCCACCTCGTTCTACCTGCTCACGTACGGTGTGGCCACCATCCCGGCGTTCGCCATGGTGACCATGGTGCGTGACAACGGCGCCGAGGTGACCCAGCTGACCGGGTGGGCCGGGCTCGGCCGGAAGAATCCGGTGTTCGCCACGGTGATGGCGGTGTTCATGCTGAGCTTCGCCGGCATCCCGCTGACCGCCGGCTTCATGGGCAAGTGGGCCGTCTTCGCCGCCGCCTTCCAGGGCGGCTGGGGCTGGCTGGCGCTGGTCGGCGTGCTGCTCAGCCTGGTGGCCGCCGTCTACTACCTGCGGGTGATCGCGATCATGTTCTTCCGTGAGCCGGTCGACGGCCCGGAGGTCATCGACACCTCCGCCGCAACGCTGGTCGTGGTGGTCCTCGGACTGGTCGCCACGGTGGTCCTCGGCATCGTGCCGGGCCCGGCGATGACGTTCTTCCACAATGCGGGTGAGTTCCTGCGGCTGGGTATGATGTGAGCCTTGTGACTCCCATCTCAGCCCCGCAGAACCGGGACGCGTTCGAAGCGTACGTGCGGGAGCGGCTCGAGGAGATCGAGACCGCTCTCGCGGCCGCTGCGACCGGCTCGATGCCGTTCGTCACCGAAGCCGCTCGGCACATCATCTCCGCCGGGGGCAAGCGGTTCCGGCCGCTGCTGGTGATCCTGGCGTCGTCCCTCGGCACGCCGCGGTCGGCGGAGGACCTGACCCGGGCGGCCCTGGTGATGGAGCTCACCCACGTGGCGAGCCTCTATCACGACGACGTGATGGACGAGGCGGAGATCCGCCGCGGCGCGCCCAGCGCCAACAGTGTGTGGGACAACAGCGTCGCCATCCTGATCGGCGACTACCTGTTCGCCCGGGCCTCGGACATCGTCGCCGATCTCGGCGTGGACTTCGTCCGGCTCCAGGCGAGGACCTTCTCCCGGCTGGTGCAGGGTCAGATCGCCGAGACGGTCGGCCCCGCCGAGGGCCAGGACGCCGTCGGGGCGTACCTCGACGTGGTCGCCGACAAGACCGGCTCGCTGATCGCCTCGTCGGCGATGTTCGGCGGCATGGTCGCCGGGCTGCCCGACGAGCAGGTCGCCGCGCTCGCCGGCTTCGGTGAGGAACTGGGCGTCGTCTTCCAGCTCAGTGACGATCTGATCGACATCACCTCTGACAGCACCGGCAAGACGCCGGGCACCGACCTGCGCGAGGGCGTGCCGACGCTGCCGACCCTGATGCTGGCGGACTACCACGACGAGGACTCCTGCGATCTGCTCGCGCAGATCCACGGTGACCTGTCCGATGATGCGGCACTGGCCGAGGTGCTGCGCCGGCTGCGCGGCCATGCCGTGATCGAACGCGCCGGCGACGAGGTCGCCCGCCGTGCCGAGGTCGCCCGCGGCCACCTGGCGCTGCTGCCCGAGGGGATCGCCCGCGATGCGCTGAGCGAACTGTGCGACACCGTGGTGAGCCGCTCCGCATAGGGCTGCCCACCCGGGCCGCACCCGGACAGCTGCGTGACCGCAGCCGGGTCACAGGCCGCTCCGCGATCGGATCAACAGGGCTCCACTGTGGCCGGGTCGACGGGATCGTTCCGCCGAGGCGGACCGACAGTACTGCTCCGCAGAGGCGGAGCCGCGGGATCGGCGGCGGCAATAGCTGAGCGGCTGTTCACATGTCGTGATCGTCGGGATAGTGTCGCGCCATGCACGTGCCCGATGGCTTCCTCGATGTCCCCACCTCGGTGGCGACCGGAGCCGTGGCTGCGCTCGCCCTGGCCGGCGCGCTGCGCGGGTCGCGGCGTGAGCTGGGGGAGGCCGGGGCGGTCCGCGCCGGGCTGACCGCGTGCTTCATCTTCGCCGCGCAGATGGTCAACTTCCCGGTCGCGGCCGGGACCTCCGGACACCTCCTGGGCGGCGCACTGGCCGTCGCCCTTGTCGGGCCGTGGACCGCCGTGCTGGTGATGTCCTGCGTCCTGGTGGTGCAGGCGCTCGTCTTCGCCGATGGCGGGGTCACCGCGCTGGGGACCAACATCGTGCTGATGGGGGTCGTCGGGGTCGGCGTCGCCGCCCTGATCTCGCGTGGCGCGGTGGCGTTGCCCGGCCGTCGTCGCGGCGGCGTCGTGATCGCGAGCGGGGTCGGCGCGTTCGTGTCGGTCCCGACGGCGGCCGCAGCGTTCTGCCTGCTCTACGCCGTCGGGGGCGCGGTGCCGATCCCGCTCGGCACGCTCACCCTCGCCATGGTGGGCACCCATCTGGTGATCGGCGTCGGAGAAGCACTGATCACTGCCGCCGTGGTCGGCGCCGTGCTGGCCGTACGACCCGACCTGGTGTGGTTGGCCGGGGGCAGTGCCACCCGGGTGGGTGCCGCGACGCTGCCGGACGGCACGGTGGTGCTGCGGCCCGCCACCGGGATCGCGTCGACCAACCGTGCCGGCGGGGTCGGCGACGCCGGGTCGGGTGTCGGGGCCGGTTCGGGTGTCGGGGCCAGGTCCGCGGCCGGGGCCAGGTCGGGTGCCGGCGGGTCCGATACTGCCGGGCTCCGTGCTGCCCGGTCCGGTACGTCCGGGGTCGCCCGCCCGGGCCGGCGGCTCGCTGTCCTCGCCCCGGTGGTGACAGTCGTGGTGGCCGGCGGGCTGAGCCTGGTCGCCTCGACCAGCCCCGATGGCCTCGAACACGTCGCCGATGCGCTCGGCTTCGCGCACACCGCCCGGACAACGCTGTCGGGCTCGCCGCTGGCCGGCTATGACATCGCCGGTCTCGGAGTCCTCGGCACGTCGCTGGCCGGGCTGGCCGGGGTGGCCCTGACCCTCGGCCTGGGCCTGCTGGTCGTCCGGGTCGTACGTCCCCGCCGGGTCAGGCTGCTCGGCGCGCCGCAACCGGGTCCCGGTGGGTGCGTGGAAGACCGACGCTCAGGTGTGGGGCACCACCGCTCCGGCGTGGAGGACGGATGCTCCGGCGTGGAGGACGGACGCTCCAGGGTGGAGGGGCAACGCCGCGGCGTGGAGGACCGATGCTCCGGCGTGGAAGGCCGGTCGGTGTCGATCGAGGACCGGCCGTGACGACCGCCTACGTCCGGGGGCCGGCCTCGCCCCCGGTGCTGCTGCCGGTCGGCGCCGGTCGTGTCGTACGGCCCTGGGAGCGTCCGAGCCCGGTCCGGAGCCTGCCGCCGGAGACCAAACTCGTCGCGCTGGTGGCGTTCGCCCTGGCCGTGGTGGCCGTGCCCGCCGCGTCGTGGCCGGTGCTCCTGGTCGCCGCGGCCGGTCTGCTGGTCGTCGCCCGGCTCGCCCGGGTGCCGGTCGGCTGGGCGCTGCGCCGCAGCGGGGTCGAGGTGCCGTTCCTGATCTTCGCGCTGCTGATGCCACTTGTCGCCAGCGGCCCGCGGATGAGGGTGGGGCCGCTGACGCTGTCCGAAGCGGGGCTGGTCGGTGGGGGCCTGGTGATCACCCGGGCGACCCTGGGACTCGGCGTGGCGCTGGTGCTGACCGCCTCCACCCCGCCGCACGAGATCATCGAGGCGCTCGGCCGACTGCGGTTGCCGCGGGCGTTGGTCGACGTCCTCACCCACATGATCCGGTTCCTGGACATCGTGGCCGACGACCTGCGCCGCCAGGGCATCGCGCAGGCCGCCCGCGGCGACCACCGGCGGCGATCGGTCCGGCTGGCCGCCGCTGCCGCGTCGGCCGGTCACCTGTTCGTCCGGTGCTTCGAGCGCGGGGAACGGCTCCACCTGGCCATGCTGTCGCGGGGGTACGCCGGTGCGTTGCCGCCGAGCGGCCGACCGGGGGCGACGCCGGGGGAGTGGGCGCGGGCCCTCGCCCTGCCCGCCCTGATCCTTCTCGCCCTGCCGGTGGCCCGAGGGGTGGGTCTGCGATGACCGACGCCCGACCGGTGCGTGGTGCTGGTGTCGGTGAGGCGGCCGGTGTCGGTCACGCGGCCGGTGTCGCCGCTGGAGTCAGTGAGGCGGCCGGAACCAGGGAGGCGGCCGGAACCAGGGAGGCGGCCGGAGCCAGGGAGGCGGCCGGAGCCAGGGAGGCGGCCGGAGCTGACGTCCTGCCGCCGGCGCTGGCCGTGGAGGGGCTCGCGTTCGCCTACCCCGACGGCCGTCAGGTCCTCTTCGGTGTCGACCTGACCATCGCCGCCGGCGAGCGCGTCGCGCTGGTCGGGCCCAATGGTGCGGGCAAGACCACTCTGCTGCTGCACCTCAACGGCACCCTCGGCCCGGCCGTGGGCGGCACCGGGGTCGGCGAGGTCCGGGTCGCCGGCGTGCGGGTCGGGCGCGACACCGTGGCAGACGTCCGGCGCCGGGTCGGCATCGTCTTCCAGGATCCCGACGATCAGTTGTTCCTGCCCACGGTCGGCCGCGACGTCGCGTTCGGGCCCGCCAACCTCGGCTGGCCGGACGAGGTGATCGACAAGCGGGTGACCGAGGCGCTGGAGCGGGTGGGGATGGCCGGCTTCCGGGACCGGACCCCGCACCACCTCTCGTTCGGCCAGAAGCGTCGGGTCGCGCTGGCCGGGGTGCTGGCGATGGATCCCGACATCCTCGTCCTCGACGAACCGTCCTCGAACCTGGACCCGGCCGCGCGCCGCGAGCTTGCCGAGATCCTGGAGTCCCTCGACGTGACCGTCCTGATGGTGACCCACGACCTGCCGTACGCCGCCCAGCTGTGCACCCGGTGCGCGGTCCTGGACGGCGGCCGGATCGTCGCCGACGGCCCGGCCCTCGACGTCCTGTCGGACCCGGAGCTGCTGGCGGCGCATCGCCTCGAGCTGCCGTACGGGTTCCGGCTGGAGGGCCTGAGATGACCCGCCCGGCCGACGGACCGCTCCCCATCCCGGCGGACGACATCGCAGCCTGGGCCGCCCGGTTCGACCTGCTCGGCGACCCCACCCGGCTGCGCCTGCTCGCCTACATGCACCTGCATCCGGGCTGCACGGTCGGCGCCCTCGCCGAGGCGGCGGGGACCACGCCCACCACGACCTCCCAGGCCTTGCGGGTGCTGCGCCGGCAGGGCTGGGTCGGCGCCGAGCGGGACGGCAGGACGATGCGCTACACGCTGCTCGACGACATGGCGCACCGGGTGCTGCACCTGATGGGACACCGGCACACCGGCGCCGGCTCCGTGCCGTAGGCGGACGGTGCCAGGCCGGTGCCGTTCGCCGGGGCCGGGTCGGGCGGGGCGATCGCCACCGCTCGCCGGCTCACCAGATCCGGACACGCTCCTCGGGGGCGAGCCACATCCCGTCGCCCGGCTGCGTGACGTACGTGACGTGGAAGGCGTCGACGTTCTTCAGGGTCTGGTTGCAACGGAACTCGGAGGGGGAGTGCGGGTCGGTCGCCAGCCGCTGACGGACCGTCTCGGGCCGGGTCTTCTGCTGCCAGATCCGGGCGAAGTTCATGAAGAACCGCTCGGCCCCGCTCAGCCCCTCGAGCGGCTCCGGCTCGGCCACCTCACCCGTCGCGGGGTCGGTGAGGGCGATCCGCCACGCCTGGTAGGCGATGGACACACCGCCGAGGTCGCCGATGTTCTCCCCGATGGTGAGCGCCCCGTTGACGGTCAGCCCGTCGGCCCCCTCGGGGGACAGCCCGTCGTACTGGGCGATCAGCGCCGCGGTCCGCGCCGTGAACGCCTCCCGGTCCCGGTCGGTCCACCAGTTGCGCAGCCTGCCGTCGCCGTCGCAGGTCGAGCCCTGGTCGTCGAAGCCGTGCCCGATCTCGTGGCCGATCACCGCGCCGATGCCGCCGTAGTTGACCGCGTCGTCGGCCTCCGGGTGGAAGAACGGCGGCTGCAGGATCGCGGCGGGGAAGACGATCTCGTTGCGCAACGGGTGGTAGTACGCGTTGACCGTCTGCGGGGTCATGAACCATTCCTCAGGGTCGATCGGCCCGCCGAGCTTGCCCAGCTCACGATCCGTCTCGAACTCCGCGGTGCGGCGTACATTCCCGAGCAGGTCGTCGGGGCTGATCGACAGCTTGGTGTAGTCGATCCACTTGCCCGGGTAGCCGATCTTCGGGGTGAACTTCGCCAGCTTCGCCAGCGCCTCCGTCCGCGTCGCGTCGGTCATCCAGTCCAGCGCGCTGATCGAGCGCCGGTAGGCCTCCAGCAGGTTGGCGACGAGCTCGTCGCAGCGTTCCTTCGCCGCCGGCGGGAAGTACCGGTCGACGTAGCGTCGCCCGACCGCCTCGCCGACGCACCCCTCGACCAGCGCCACGCCCCGCTTCCAGCGGGGCTTGATCGTCGGGGTGCCCGACAGCGTGGTGCCGTAGAAGGCGAAGCTCTCGGCGGTGAACGCCTCCGGCAGGTACGCGGCGGTGCCGACCAGCAGCCGCCAGCGGGCCCAGGAACGCCACTGGGGCAGCCGGTCGGCGACGAGCAGTGGTGCCACGTCGTCGAGGAACGACGGCTGCGACTCGATCACCCCGGTGACCTTCTGCCCCTCCACGCCCAGCGCGTCGAAGTAGCGGCGCAGGTCGACCGCCGGATTGAGCGCCCCGACCCGGTCGGTCAGCGCGGCGATCCCGATCGGGTTGTACGAGGCGACCATGTCGCGGCGACGCACCTTGTCCCAGTGACAGGCGGCGATCGCCGTCTCCAGCGCCATCACCGACTCGGCCTGCGCCCGCGGCCCGGGCAACCCGGCCAGCCCGAACATCCGCTCCATGTGGTCGACGTAGGCGGTGCGGATGTCGGCGTACCGGTCGAGCCGGTAGTACTCCTCGTCCGGCAGCCCCAGCCCGCCCTGGCTGATGAACAGGGCGTACGCCTCCGGGGCCCCCGGGTCGGCGTCGACCCCGCCGTACACCAGGGTGCCGAGACCGCGGCGGGCGTTGCGCCCGAACAGGGTGAGCAGAGCGGGCACGTCGGTGATCGCCTCGATCGCGGCCAGGTCGTCGGTCAGCGGCGCGGTGCCCAGCGCGTCGATCGTCGCGGTGTCCATGAAGCTCGCGTACAGTCCGGCGATCCGGTCCGCATCGGTCTGCGGCCCCTCGTGCGGCCCGGGCGTGCCCAGCCCGGTGACGATGTCGCGGACCGCCTCCTCGGAGCGGTCACGCAGGTCGCTGAACGCGCCGGTGAGGGGCTTGTCGTCGGGGATCACCGCTCGGGCGAGCCAGGCGCCGTTGACGTGCCGATAGAAGTCGGTGCGGGCGGGGACCGCCTCGTCCACCGCGGTGAGGTCCAGGACGACGGGGCTCTCCTCAACTGTCATGAGCCGATCGTAGTCGGGCGCCGTCGGCCCACCCGGTCCAGCCGCCGCCAGGCCACCAGCGCCTCGGCGCTGACGATGGCGATCGAGATCCACACCAGCAGGAAGCCGGCCCAGCGCCCCGGCGACATCACCTCGCCGCGCACCAGCCAGCCGATCAGGAACTGCATGGTTGGCGCCACGTACTGCAGCAGCCCGAGCGTGGTGAGCGGCAGCCGCTGGGCGGCGTCGGCGAAGAACAGCAGCGGCACCAACGTGACCAGACCGCCGGTGACCAGCAGGCCGGTGTGCAGCGGACCGTACGCGGTGAACGTGCTGCGCCCGCTGGCCTGCAGCCGGATCAGGAAGGCGAGGGCGACCACACTGATGCCCAGGCCCTCGACGACCATCCCGGAGAGTGCGTCGATCCGCACGCCCTTCTTCAGCAGGCCGTACAGCCCGAACGACACCGACAGCACCAGTGCGGCCCACGGCAGGCCGCCGACCTCGACGGTGAGCACCACCACCGCGCTCGCGGCGAGCCCGACGGCCAGCCACTGCAGCCGGGAGAGCCGCTCATGCAGGAACACCACGCCGAGCAGGATCGACAGGATCGGGTTGATGTAGTAGCCCAGCGCCGCGTCGAGGACGTGGCCGTTGTTCACCGCCCAGATGTAGGTGCCCCAGTTGACGCTCACCAGCGCCCCGGCGCCGAGCAGGGTCATCCAGGCACGGCGACCGTCGAGACCCTGCCAGAACCTGCGCCGCAGCAGCAGGCAGCCGAGCAGTCCGAAGACCAGCGACCAGACGATCCGCTGGGCGAGGATCTCCATCGCTCCCGCCCGCGACAGCAGGGGCCAGTAGAGCGGGAAGAAGCCCCACAGCAGGTACGCGCCCAACCCGCTGAGCAGCCCGCGCTGCAGGCCGGGCCGGGTGGTGGTGGCGGTCGGCTCGGGCATGCGCGATCTCCTCGCGGTCGGGGACGTCCGGAAGGGGCGGCGTACGAACCGTGCCGGCCTACGGACCCGTGTCGGCGTACGGACGGACCGCGCCCAGATCACCCCGGGGGAAGGGCGGCGGTGCCCGGCGGTCCACCGCCCGGCCGTCAATCTATCAACTACCCACCCGGACAGGGTCGGGACATGCGTATCGCGGTCTACTGGGACATCGCGGGTCCGGGCCCTGTCCGGCGGTCCCGGACGACATCGCGGCGGATGATCAGGCGATCACGCCGAACGCGTAGCCGGCCGCCCGCAGGTCGGAGACGATCAGCGGCAGCGCCTCGGTGGAGATCTTCTTGCCGGGTGCGTCGTGCATCAGGATGACCACGACATTGGGGTTCTTCACCAGCGCCATGTCGTGGCGTACGTTGGCCGCCGCTTCCTCGGGCGTGCTCGGCACCTTGCTCTTGGATTCCGCGTCGCCGGTCATCGCGTTCCAGTCGATCCACGACAGGCCACGGCCGGCCAGACCGGCGTCGGAGTCGGCCAGGCCCTTCCAGGACATGTGACCACCCGGGTAGCGGAAGCAGCCGGGGGTGTAGTCGGGGCCGAGCGCCGCCCGGATGTGGTCGAGCGCCTTCGCCTCGTCGGTGAGGATGTGGTCGATGTTCGCCTGCCGCTGCGGGTAGAGGTACTGGTAGTCGTGGCTGTACGAGTGGATGCACACCGCGTTGCCGGCCTCCACCTCCTGGCGCAGCTGGGCCGGGCCGGTGCGCCCCAGGCCCAGCGGTCCGGCGATCACGAAGAAGGTCGCCGGCACGTTGTTGGCACGCAGGGCGTCGAGCACCTGCGGGGTGGCGTCGGCGCTCGGGCCGTCGTCGAAGGTCAGGAAGGCGATCTTCTGCGTCGGGTAGTCGGGCGCCGTGTTGCCCTGCCGCAGCCAGCCCTGCACCTTGGCCGCAGGATAGGCGTACGCCTGGGCCGCCGCGTTGTGGTTGGTGCCCGCCACGACCAGCGGGGTCGGCGTCGGGCTCGGGCTCGCCGCGGAACGGTCGGCCCGTGACGGCGGCGCGCAGGCGGTCAGCACCCCGGCCGCGAGCAACGGCAGGGCGGCGGCGACGAGCGCGCGGCGCCAGGCCGGTCGGGTCGAGCGGACCGGCGGTCGGGACGACGGGCGGACGGGGACGGACGGGCGGGATGGGGTCATCGGGACTTCCTCCGGGGTGCCACGACGGCGCCCCTGGCTGCTTCGCCCCGGCCACCGGGACGGGGTGGCCGGGCACGCCGGGTGGAATAAGTCCACCCTAAGCTAGGCGGGTCCTCCCGCGACACGGTGGATCCCACCGTGCGCGTCGTCGCGATTCTCAGCCGGGGCTCAGCTCCTCGGCCGACGGTCCGCGACCGAGGACATCGTCGCGGGCCATCGACCCAGAGCCGTCGACCGAGGTGGATCAGCCGACGACCTCCCAGGTGTCCTGCCCGTAGAGCAGGTCCTGCAGCGAGGCCTCGGTGTCGGCCCCGTCGCCGCGGGCGGTCCGCACCTGTTCGCGCGCCTCGTCGTCGTACGACGGACGCGCCACATCGCGGAAGATGCCGATCGGGGAGCGCTGCAGGTGACCGGCGCTGCTCAGGCGGGAGAGGGCGAAGGCGTACGACGGGTCGTCGAGGTGGGCGTCGTGGACGACGATGTCCTCCGCGGCGACGTCGGCACGTTCGGCGATGCGCAGCGCCCCGGTGGCCCGGTCCCGGACCACGGCCAGGTGGCCGCCGACGCCGAAGATGATCTGCTCGCCGTGGCGGAGCGGGATGATCGCCTCGGCCGACTCCTCGCCACCCTTCAGCGCGTCGAACGCACCGTCGTTGAAGATCGGGCAGTTCTGGTAGATCTCCACCAGCGACGCGCCGCGGTGCGCGGCAGCCGCCTTCAGCACCTCGCTGAGGTGCTTGCGGTCGGAGTCGATCGCGCGGGCGACGAAGGTCGCCTCGGCGCCGAGCGCCAGCGACACCGGGTTGAGCGGCTGGTCGAGCGACCCCATCGGCGTCGACTTGGTGACCTTGCCCAGCTCCGAGGTCGGCGAGTACTGGCCCTTGGTCAGCCCGTAGATCCGGTTGTTGAACAGCAGGACGGTGATGTTGACGTTGCGGCGCAGCGCATGCAGCAGGTGGTTGCCGCCGATCGACAGCGCGTCCCCGTCGCCGGTGATCACGAACACCGCCAGGTCCTCCCGGGCCGCCGCGACGCCGGTGGCGATCGCCGGGGCGCGGCCATGGATCGAGTGCATGCCGTACGAGTCGACGTAGTAGGGGAACCGCGACGAGCAGCCGATGCCGGAGATGATCACGGTGTTCTCGCGCTTGATGCCGAGCTCGGGCATGAAGCCCTGGAAGGCGGCGAGCACGGCGTAGTCACCGCAGCCGGGACACCAGCGGACCTCCTGGTCGGAGACGAAGTCCTTGCGGTTCAGTGGCTCGAGGGCGAGCGGCACGTGGGCGAGGCCACGGCTGATCGCGGGCCGGTCCTGGGTGGCGGTCACTGGAGGGCTCCTTCCGGGGTGGGGGCCGCGGCGGCAGGCGCCCGGCCCTCGACCTCTCGTACGATCTCGAACAGGTCCGCCTCGAACTCGTCGACCGAGATCGGCAGGCCGCGGACCCGCGAGTAGCTCTGCACGTCGACCAGGTACTTCGCGCGCAGCAGCATGGCCAGCTGGCCGAGGTTCATCTCCGGCACGACGACCTTGTCGTACGACCGCAGCACCTCGCCCAGGTTGGCCGGGAACGGATTGAGCCAGCGCAGCTGGGCGTGGGCGAGCTTCGTCCCGGTCTTCCGCATCCGGCGGATGGCGGCCAGCGCCGGGCCGTACGTGGACCCCCAGCCGAGCACCAGCACGCGGGCGCCGTCGCCGGATGCGCGGCCCGGGTCGTCGACCTCGAGCGGCGGGATGATCCGGGTGATCCGGTCCACCTTCGCCTGGCGGGTGTCGGTCATCAGCTGGTGGTTGGCCGGGTCGTACGAGATGTTGCCGGTCCGGGCGTCCTTCTCGATCCCCCCGAGGCGGTGCTCGAGGCCGGGGGTGCCGGGGGCGGCCCATGGGCGGGCGAGGGTCTCCTCGTCGCGCAGGTAGGGCAGGAACTCGCCCTTCGGGCCGTTCGGCCCGGTGGCGAACTGCGGGTCGATCGCCGCGATGTCCTCCAGCTGCGGCACCTTCCACGGCTCGGCGCCGTTGGCCAGGTAGCCGTCGGTGAGCACGAAGACCGGCGTACGGTACTCGATCGCGACCCGGACGGCCTCGAGGGCCGCGGTGAAGCAGTCCGACGGCGACTGGGCGGCGATCACCGGCACCGGCGCCTCACCGTGGCGCCCGTACAGCGCCATCAGCAGGTCGGCCTGCTCGGTCTTGGTCGGCATGCCGGTCGAGGGGCCGGAGCGCTGGACGTCGCAGATCACCATCGGCAGCTCGGTCATCACCGCCAGCGAGATGGTCTCCGACTTCAGCGCGATGCCCGGGCCGGAGGAGGCGGTCACGCCGAGCCGGCCGGCGAAGCTGGCGCCCAGCGCGGAGCCGGCGGCGGCGATCTCGTCCTCGGCCTGGAAGGTCATCACGTTGAACCGCTTGAGCTTCGACAAGGTGTGCAGCACGTCCGAGGCGGGGGTGATCGGGTACGCGCCGAAGAACATCGGGATGCCGGCCTTCTGCGCGCCGACGACGAGGCCGTACGCCAGGGCGACATTGCCGGAGATCTGCCGGTAGCGGCCGGCGGGCATCGGGGCCGGGGCGACCTGATAGGTGACGCCGAACGTCTCGGTCGTCTCGCCGAAGGCGTAGCCGGTGCGGAAGGCGGTGATGTTCGCGTCACGCAGCTGCGGCTTGCCGGCGAACTTCTCGCTGAGGAACTTCAGCGTCGTCTCGGTGTCGCGGTTGTACAGCCAGCTGAGCAGGCCCAGCGCGTACATGTTCTTCGCCCGCGAGGCGTCCTTGCGGGTCAGCCCGAAGTCGTGCACCGCGGCGACCGTCATGCCGGTGAGATCGAGGGCGTGCAGCTGGTAGTCGTCCAGCGAGCCGTCCTCCAGCGGGTTCGCAGAGTAGCCGACCTTGGTCAGGTTGCGCTTGGTGAACTCGGCCGTGTCGACGATGATCAGGCCGCCGCGCCTGAGCTGGGCGAGGTTGGCCTTCAGTGCGGCCGGGTTCATCGCGACCAGGACGTCGGCGGTGTCGCCGGGGGTCATGATGTCGAAGTCGGCGAAGTGCACCTGGAAGCTCGACACACCCGGGATCGTGCCCTGGGGGGCACGGATCTCTGCCGGGAAGTTCGGCAGCGTGGAGATGTCGTTGCCGAACGATGCCGCCTCCGCGGTGAACCGGTCACCGGTGAGTTGCATCCCGTCGCCGGAGTCGCCCGCGAACCGGATGACCACGCGGTTGAGCATCTGGACGTCTGCCACGTCGGTATGCCTCGCTTCTTGTGTCGTACGCCGCCTCGGGTGGAGGCGCCGGTCAAGTCTAGTGCGGCGTCAGGTGAGCCTCACCTATTTGATCTGCTAATGATTCCTCGCGCAAGTCCTTATGCTTCAGGGTGGTCCGGGGAGCGGGACGCGCACGGCGATAGGCTGTCCGGTATGGCTCAGGGCACACGCGTGTACGACTGGTACGGCGACGGTCGACTGCTCGTCGCCGACCTCGGACTGGCCTGTTGCGCCCTCGAGTTCGAGGCCGCGACGCTCGACCGGCCCGAGGTCGATCCCGCTGTGTTCGACCGGCCCGGGATCGATCCTGCGGTGCCCGGCCTCCGGCCCGACGCACCGCTGGCGGTGGTGGTCTCCGGCACCGTGCCCGACGCCCTGGTCCCGGTCGTCGTGGAGGCGATCGACGCCCTCGGCACCCGGGCCGGACGACCGGCCCGGGTCGTCGCGTACGGCGCCTGCGCCAGTTCCGGGGGGCCCTACTGGGACTCGTACGCGGTCGCCGACGGCATCGGGCAGTTCGTCCCGGTGGCCGCGTTCGTGCCCGGCTGCCCGCCGCCACCGGGATCACTGGAGGACGCGTTGGCCGGGCTGACCGCCGGCGCGGGGACGGCGCCTTCGGCCCCGGCCGTGGAGGAGGATCGATGACCGGGGGCACCGACGACCTGCTCGACGACATCATCCGCCGGGTCGATCCCGCCGACTGGGTGGCGGCCGCGCAGGGCGCCCGGGACGAGGGCTTCGACCGGTTCGACTGGCTCGACGCCACCGACGACATCGGCCGGGCCGACACCGTGACGGTGGTCTGCCGGCTGCAGGACCGCACCGGGCGGGCGGTCCGGCTGCGGACCGGTGTGTCCCGGCGCGACGGGGTGCTGCCGAGCCTGGCGACGGTCTTCCCCGGAGCCGGCTGGTGCGAGCGCGAGGCGGGCGAGGGGTTCGCGGTCACCTTCGACGGCGGTGACCCGCGGCGGCTGCTGCTCGCCCCGGACGCCCCCGAGGCGCCGCTGCTCAAGGACCACCTGCTCGCCGCCCGCGTCGCGGTGCCGTGGCCCGGGGCGACCGAGCCCGGTGAGGGCGGCCGGTCCCGCCGCCGGATGGTGCCCCCCGGGGTGCCCGACCCGGCCGTCTGGGGTGATCGCGACCCCGCCGCCGGTCCTGCCGACGCCGAGGACATCGCCGCCGGTGCCGCGGGCGGACGGGTCCGTCGCTCCCGTGACGGCGAGCGGGGCGGACGCAGCGAGCGGGGCCGTGGGAGTGAGCGGGGCGGACGGAGCGAGCGGGGGGCGGACCGGTGACCGGCGGCCACGGCGCGATCCAGCTGATCGAGGATCGCTGCACCTCCTGCATGATCTGCGCCCGGGAGTGCCCGGTCTGGTGCATCAGCATCGAGGCGCACACCGAATCGGACCCGGGCTCGGAGAACGCCCGCCGGCCCCGGGTGCACAACGTGCTGGACCGGTTCGCGATCGACTGGTCGGTGTGCATGTACTGCGGCATCTGCGTCGATGAGTGCCCCTTCGACGCGCTGGAGTGGGCCGAGGGTCATGTGGCGCCCGGCCACAGCACCGCCGACCTGGTCCACGAACGCGACCGGTTGGCACCGGGGACGGACTGAACCGTTCCGCCCTCGTTCGGCCCCTGTTCGACCCTCCCGGGGGCCTGCTCGGCCGTCGTCGGGTCCTGTTCGGCCGTCCTCCGGGCCCCGGTCCGGGGGCCTCGGGGGGCGGGGGATTGGCCGGAAGTGCGGCCGGACGCTTACCCTGGCACAGTAGGTGCCTTTGTCGGAGGATGACGTCGCGGGGTGTGCGAGCGCCTCGCGCCGGGCCGGGGAACGCGTGAAGGGAAGCGGATGGCAGGTGAACAGTTGCGCGACCTCGGGTCGCTCCCCGACCCCCGGCGCACCACCCTCTCCGACCGTGACCACGGCGACCGCAGCGCTCATGTCGCGTACGGCGACCACAGCGATCACGGCACGTACGACGATCAGCGGGCGCACCGCGAGCGCCTCGATCGTCGCGACCACACCCTGCGGCTCCGTGCCGCGGACGCCCTGGCGGCACTGGCCGCCGAATGGTACGACCCGATGGTCCGCCAGGGGCTGCTCGGGTTCGTCCTCATCGTCCTGGGGTCGCTGAGCCCCGCCTTCATCCCGGACAGCTCCCCGCTCTGGTCCCTGCCGGGCAGCGGGATGGTCCGTACGCCCGTGGGCAGCACCTTCGCCTCACTCGTGGCGCTGACCGGGGCATGGTTCGCGCTGGACGCCTGGCTGCGGTTGCGCCCGTCGGCGTCGGGCCGGCACGACTTCCGGGCGGTGCTCGCCCTCTGGTCGGCACCGTTCCTGGTGGCGCCACCGATCTTCAGCCACGACGCGTACTCGTACGCCGCGCAGGGCTGGCTGGTCTCCCGCGGCGTCGACCCCTACCAGGTCGGCCCGGGGGCCCTGCCCGGCCCGTTCGCCGACGCGGTGTCGCGGGTCTGGCTCTACACCCCGGCGCCGTACGGCCCCCTCAGTCTGCAGATCCAGCGGATCCTCGTCGACGCGACCGGCGGTCTCGTGCCGACGGTGGGCAGCCCGTTGCACGCCTATCTGGCGGCCATGGCGATGCGGATCCCGGCCGTCCTCGGGGTCGTGCTGATCGCCGCCTGCCTGCCCGCGCTGCTGCGTCATGCCGGGGCGGTCGGCCCGGAGGCCGACCGGGGCATGTGGCTGGCCGTGGCCAACCCGCTGATGATCGTCCACTTCGTCGGCGGCGCCCACAACGACGCCCTGATGGTCGGCCTGATGGTCCTCGCCCTGTGGTACGCCGGCGGGAGGTCGTTCGTCACCGCGGCGATCCTGGTCGGGGTGGCCACCGCGGCCAAGCAACCGGCCGCGCTGGCCGGCCTCGCCGTCGCCGTCATGTTCCTGCCCGCCGAGGCGCGCCGCTGGGCCGCCTGGCGGGAGATCCTGCGGCGGACCGGGACGACCGCGGCGATCGCGCTGGCGTCGTTCGGCGCCGTGTCGCTGCTCACCGGGCTCGGGTTCGGCTGGTTGCACGCGATGACCGTGCCCGGATCGGTACCCACCATCGCGCCGAGCAGCCTGGTCGCCCAGGCGGTGAACGGGCTCGTCCTGCAGTGGGGCTACTACGAATGGGGCGGCGTGATCACCGCGACGGTCGAGGGCGTCTTCGGCGTCGCCACCGTCGGGTTCATCGGGTGGATCGGTGCCCGGATCGCGCTGCACCGACCGATCCGGTTCGTCTCCTGGGGCCTGCTGGCCGCCGCGATCGGTGGCGCCGCCCTGCACGGGTGGTACCTGCTGTGGGGCGGGCTGCTGCTCCCGGTGGCCCGGCCGTCGCGGCGCCTCGTCCGGGTTGCCGTCTGGGTCAGCGTCGGGATGGTCGTCTACTACGCCACCAACCTGGCATTCCGCAACCAGGCGGGCTGGCTCGCCATCGCCTCCCTGGTGCCGTACGCCGTGCTGATGGTGCGCCATGACCGGGCCGCGTGGCGGGCCCCGATCGGGGCACCCGACGGCCTGGATCCGGCCGATCACGGCCCGCTGCTCGCCCGGCAACCCTGACCACAGGGGCGAGCGGAGCCGACCCGCTCGCCGGCGCTCCCCGGCTCACCGGCCCGGCCCTCCCGCTCAATCGGCCCGCACCGGCTCTTCGGCTCAATCGGCGAAGAGCTCGGCCACTTCCTGCGGGTCGACGTCCTCGATCGAGGCATCGCTCCACCGCGGGGCCTGGTCCTTGTCGACCAGCTGGGCACGGACCCCCTCGGCGAAGTCGGGCAGCATCGCCATCCGCTCGGCCACCCGCAGGTCCTGGGCCAGCACCTCGTGCACCCCGGACATCGCCTGGGCCCGGCGCAGCGCCGCCAGGCTGGTCACCACCGACAGCGGGCAGCGCAGGCGCAGGTCGGCGCCGGCCCGGCGGGCGGCCGGGTGCTCGTGGTCGAGCAGTCGCCCGACGATCGTCGTGGCGTCCGCGCCGGTGAAGCACTCGTCGATCCACCGCCGGGTCGGGCCGTCCTCGTGCAGGGCGGACAGGGCGGGGAAGGAGAGCTCCACGCCGGTGAACGGGGCGCCCTCGGCCAGGGCGTACAGCCACGGGTCGCGGCGCCCGTCCAGTGCCGCCATCTCCGTCATCCGGTCGGCGGCGACCATGGCGTCGGCGAACCCGGCGGCCACCGCGTCGGCGCCGTCGATGGTCACCCCGGTCATCGCCATCCAGGCGCCGATCTGGCCCGGTGCCCCGGCCAGCAGCCATTGGGCGCCGACGTCGGGAGTGAAGCCGATGATCGTCTCGGGCATCGCGAGCCGGGTGTTCTCCGTGGTGAGCCGGATCGAGCCGTGGCCGGACACGCCGACGCCACCGCCCATCACGATCCCGTCCATCAGCGCCACGTACGGCTTGGGGAAGTCGGCGATCGCCGCGTTCATGCCGTACTCGGTGGCGAAGAAGGGGCCGGGGTCGCCGTCCTCCAGGACGCTCCTGCGCACTGCCCGGACGTCCCCGCCGGAGCACAGCCCTCGCGCGCCGGCACCCTGGACGACCACCACGCCGACACGCTCGTCGAGCGCCCACTCCTCCAGCGCGGCGTGGATGTCGGTCACCATGCCCAGGGTCAGGGCGTTGATCGCCCGCGGGCGGTTGAGCACGATCCGGGCCACCGGGCCGTCGGTGCCGAACAGGACGTCGTCGGTGCTGCGGCTGGTCAGCTCCATCAGGGTTCCTTCCTCCGTCGGGCAAGAGGAGCGAGGCGTCGTACGTTCACGGCGTGACGCGTGCGCTCACAGCTGGTAGTCGACCACGACCGGGGCGTGGTCGGAGATCCGGGTGTCGTAGGCCGGATCGCGGTCCGTGCCGGCCACGGACGCGGCGCCGGCCAGCCCGGGGGTGGCCAGCTGGTAGTCGATCCGCCAGCCGGCGTCGTTGTCGAAGGCCTTGCCGCGCCACGACCACCAGGAGTAGGGGCCCTCGACCTCACCGTGATGGCGGCGGACCACGTCGACCAGGGTGCGGGGCGACTGGACCCCGGCGATCCACTCCCGTTCCTCGGGCAGGAAGCCCTCCGAGCGCCGGTTGGAGCGCCAATTGCGGATGTCCAGCTCGGTCGGGGCGATGTTCCAGTCGCCCATCACGACGAACTCCCGACCCTCCCGGCCCGCCTCGCGCCGGCTCCGGGTCAGGTGGCGGGAGAAGGACTCCAGGAAGCGGAACTTCCGCTGCATCTTCGCCAGCGAGGCCTCGTCCTCGTACGGTGTGCCGCCCTTGGGCACGTACACCGAGGCGACTCGCAGCCGGGGCCCGTCGGCGGGGTCGAGGTCGACCTCCAGGTAGCGACCCTCGCGGTCGAACTCCTTGCTGCCGAACCCGAGCCGGACCGCACTCGGCGCCGTCCGGCTGGCGATCGCCACCCCGTTGCGCCCCGGGATCGTCCCCGCGTCGTGGACGAGGTGGTAGCCGCCGAACACGTCCGGCACCTCGCCGACCGGGCAGCGCATCTCCTGCACCGCCAGCACGTCCGGCGTACGCGCGGCCAGCCAGGCGGGGAAACCGCGTCGCTCCGCGGCCCGGATCCCGTTCACGTTGAAGGTCGCGATGCGCAGCACCCGCCCAGCATAGGGGCAGGGGGTGACGTCGGCGCCCGACGTCCCGGCGGCCTACCGGTAGTTCGTGAACTGGACCGCGAAGTCGTAGTCCTGCGCCTTGATCAGCGACTGGACGGTCTGCAGGTCGTCGCGGCTCTTGGAGGAGACCCGCAGTTCGTCCCCCTGGATCTGCGTCCTGACACCCTTGGGGCCCTCGTCGCGGATCAGCTTGGACACCTTCTTGGCGTTCTCCTGGCTGATCCCCTCCTGGATCGACGCGGTGATCTTCCACACCTTCCCGGAGGACCGCGGGGCGCCGGCATCCAGCGACTTCAGATTGATCCCGCGGCGGACCAGCTTGGACTGCAGCACATCCAGCACGGCGGCGACCCGCTCCTCGGTGGTGGCCTCGAGCTCGATGACGTCCTCCCCGGACAGGGTGACCCTGGCGTCGGTGCCCTTGAAGTCGAAGCGCTGGTGCACCTCCTTGGCCGCCTGGTTGACGGCGTTGGCCACCTCCATGTGGTCGACCTTGCTCACGACGTCGAAAGAGTTCTCACTGGCCACGATGCGCTCCTCGGGATGGGGGTCGGTGTCCGACCATTCTGCCCTGCACCGGTCGCCTCGGCAGCCCTCCGCAGCCGGGTCGGTCGGCGGTGCAGCGCCGACCCGATGGTCGGCCCGTGGTCGGCCCGTGGTCGGCCCGGTGGCCGGTCGTCCGCCATGGAGGCCACCCGGCAGTGCATCGCGGAGGCCGCCCGGCAGTGCATCGCGGCGCCGTTTTGCGCTGAGTGGTGGAACCTTGCTATGGTTTCCGTCGCCCGAGAAACCCGGGAAACCGGGGGGATCAGGCATGGCAGGTTGCCCGAGCGGCCAAAGGGAGCGGTCTGTAAAACCGTCGGCTTCGCCTACGCTGGTTCGAATCCAGCACCTGCCACGCACAGTCGGAGTCCCGGCTTGCACCCCTGGCTGGACCTCGCCGAACCACGGTTTGGCAAGTCGGGCCGGGTTGTGTAAGTTGGTTCCCCGGCAGCTGTGCCGGAACTCGCCGTCCGGGACAGGGTGCAGGCCCCTATAGCTCAGTAGGCAGAGCGTCTCCATGGTAAGGAGAAGGTCAGCAGTTCGATTCTGCTTGGGGGCTCGGACTCCGGATCCACGGCCAGCGACAACCGCAGTCGTTGCCACCGTGGATGCCAGCCAGGTGACTGGTCCGGAACATGGCGGGGTAGCTCAGTTGGTGAGAGCGCACGACTCATAATCGTGAGGTCGCGGGTTCGAATCCCGCCCTCGCTACCATTCAGACCAGTGAACTTGAACAGACAGAGGATCGATCATGGCCAAGGGTGCTGATATTCGCCCGAAGATCACGCTTGCCTGCACCGAGTGCAAGGAGCGGAACTACATCACCAAGAAGAACCGGCGCAACACCCCGGATCGTCTGGAGATGAACAAGTTCTGCCCGAAGTGCGGCCGTCACACCGCTCACCGCGAGACCCGCTGAGCGTACGCGACAGACTTCCCGACAGGGCGTCACCCACGTGGTGGCGCCCTGTCGCGTTTCCCCGCGCCGACGCGTCGGGCCCCGATGTCCCCGCCGTGGCGGGCACGCGGCCCCGCCGCGGGTCGTACGGTGATCCGGCCGAGGCGTCCGGCGGGACGTCCCACGAGCCTCCCCGCCGATCACCGGACCGAGTAGCGTTGGGGTCATGGCCATCACGTCTGAGCACGCCGGGAGGTCCTACCCGGCCACGGAGCCGTACCAGGTGTCCCGTGCCAAGGTCCACGAGTTCGCCCGGGCGATCGGGGACGACAACCCCTCGTACGGTGGCCCCAACCCGATCGCCCCGCCGACCTTCGCGTTCGTCATCGCGTCGACCGCATGGGAGGCGATGTTCGCCGATCCGGAGCTCGAGCTGCGGCTGGAGCGGGTGATCCACGGCGAACAGAAGTTCCGCTACGACCGTCCGTTGCGGGCCGGCGACGAGGTCGTCGGCGTGCTCACTCTCGACAAGGTCCGAGTGCGTGGGCCGATGGAGTTCGTCACCACCTCGGTCGACGTCAGCACCGTCGCCGGGGAGCAGGTCTGCACCGTGACGGCCCAGCTGATCCACAACCGTGAGGTGCCTGCGCCGAAGGAGCCGAAGGCCGCCGTACGGAGCGCCACCGAGGAGGGCACCCGATGATGACCGAGCCCACGCCGCTGACCATCGGCACCGCGCTGCCGCCGCTCACCGTCACACTGACCCGGGCCGACCTGGTCCGCTACGCCGGCGCGTCCACCGACTTCAACCCGATCCACTGGTCCGACCGGATGGCCCGCCGGGTCGGCATGCCATCGGTCATCGCGCACGGCATGCTGACGATGGCCACCGCGCTGCGGATCGTCACCGACTGGGTCGGTGACCCGGCCAAGGTCCGGGCCTACTCCTGCCGCTTCACCAGCCCGGTGCCCGTCCCCGACGACGAGACCGGCGTCGAGCTGCGGATCACCGCCGCCATCACGGCGCTCACCGAGGAGACCGCCACGGTGACGATCACCGCGGTGATCACCGGGCCGGACGGTGAGGACGTCAAGGTGCTCGGTCAGGCGACCGCGGAGGTGGACCGTGGCTGAGCTCCTCGCCGACCACACCACCTTCCACCTGGGCGGGCCGGCCGCCCGCTTCGAGGTCGCCCGCGACGACCGGACCCTGATCGACCTGGTCACCGCGGCCGACACCACGGGGGAGCCGGTGCTGATCCTCGGCGGCGGGTCCAACCTGCTGATCGGTGACGAGGGGTTCGACGGACTCGTCGTCAACGTCGCCACCTCGGGCCTGTGGGTGGAGGAGGAGTCCTGCTGCGCCGGCGCCAACGTGACGGTCGCCGCGGGGGAGTCCTGGGACGGGTTCGTCCAGGAGGCGATCACCCGCCAGTGGCGCGGCCTGGAGTGCCTGTCCGGCATCCCCGGTCAGGTCGGCGCCGTGCCGATCCAGAACGTCGGGGCGTACGGCACGGAGGTCGGTCACTACATCGTCCGGGTCCGCGCCTGGGACCGCCAGGAGCGGGCCCAGCGGACCTTCTTCCCCTTCGAGTGCGGGTTCGGCTACCGCACCTCGCGGTTCAAGGAGGAGCCCGGGCGCTGGATCATCCTCGACGTCGCGTTCCAGTTCCTGCTCGGTGACCTGCTCTCCTCGGTCCGCTACCAGCAGCTGGCCGACAAGCTGGGCGTCGGCCTCGGCGAGCCGGCCCGCGCCCCGGAGGTCCGCCGGGCGGTGCTCGAGCTGCGGGCCGGCAAGGGCATGGTCATCGACCCGGCCGACCACGACACCTGGAGCGCCGGCTCCTTCTTCACCAACCCGGTGCTGCCGGAGGCCCTCGCCGCGGATCTGCCGGAGGGTGCGCCGCGCTACCCCGCGGGCCCCGGCAGGGTGAAGACCTCGGCCGCCTGGCTGATCGAACACGCCGGCTACACCAAGGGCTGGCACCTGCCCCGCTACGGCGAGGGGGCCGCGCCGGCGACGTTGTCGACCAAGCACACGCTCGCGCTCACCAACCGCGGCGGCGCCAGCACCGCCGATGTGCTCGAGCTCGCCCGGGCGGTCCGCGACGGCGTCCGCGACACGTACGGGGTCAGCCTCGTGCCCGAGCCCAACCTGGTGAACTGCAGTCTGGACGACGTCCGGGTCTGAACCGCCGGCCGACTCCTGTTCCCCTGACCCCGGAGGACCCCCGTGACTGACGGCAGCGTACCGATCCGCGACCTCGCCGGGAGATGGCCGGACTTCGCCGTCTGGGCCCCCCGCCCCCGACGGGTCCGGTTGTGGACCCGGCCCGCCGCGTCCGGCCCCACGGCCGCCGCGGACATCCCGACGGCCGACACCCCGGCCACCGCCGCAGGTACTCCGGCCGGCGCCACGGCCGCCTCGGGGTCTCCCGCAGCTGCCACGGCCGCCTCGGGCTCTCCCGCAGCTCCCGCCGCCGCCGGCGGCGCGGGCGCGGTCATCACCGAGATGACCCGGGGTGAGGACGGCTGGTGGGAACCGGTGGCACCGGTCGAGCTGGCGGCCGACGGGGAGCTGGACTACGGTTTCCTGCTCGACGACGACCCGACCCCGCGGCCGGACCCGCGGACGCTGCGCCAGCCGTACGGGGTGCACGACGTGTCCCGGACGTACGATCCGGCCGCCTTCCCGTGGACCGACAGCGGCTGGACCGGCCGGCAGCTGGCCGGGTCGATCATCTACGAGCTGCACATCGGCACCTTCACCCCGGAGGGCACCCTCACTGCCGCGATCGAGCGGCTCGACCATCTGGTCGACCTCGGCGTGGACACCGTCGAGCTGATGCCGGTGGCGGCGTTCAACGGTCCCCGGGGCTGGGGCTACGACGGGGTCGACTGGTTCTGCGTCCACGAGGCGTACGGCGGGCCGTGGGCCTACCAGGCCTTCGTCGACGCCTGCCACGCCCGCGGCCTGGCGGTGATCCAGGACGTCGTCCACAACCACTGGGGCCCGTCGGGCAACTACCTGCCGATGTTCGGCCCCTACCTCGACACCAGCACCGACACCCCGTGGGGCAACCCGGTCAATCTCGACGGGCCGGACTCCGACGAGGTGCAGCAGTACCTTCTCGACAACGCCCGGCACTGGCTGCGCGACTTCCACGTCGACGGGCTGCGGCTCGATGCGGTGCATGCCCTCACCGACCCCGGCCGGGCCGTCGACATCCTCGAGGAGCTGTCGGTCCAGGTCGACGCGCTGAGCGCCTTCCTGGGGCGCCCGCTCACCCTGATCGCCGAATCCGACCAGAACAACCCGCGGTTGTTCACCCCGCGGGAGGCCGGCGGCTACGGCCTCGCCGGGCAGTGGGCGGACGACTTCCACCATGCGGTCGTCGCCACGCTGACCGGGGAGGACGTCGGCTACTTCGTCGACTTCGCCGACCCGCAGGCGCTGGCCCATGTGCTCGGCCACGGCTTCCTGCACGACGGGCGCTGGTCCACCTTCCGGCAACGTACGCACGGCCGGCCGCTCCCGCCGGGGACGCCCGGGTGGCGGCTGGTGGTGTGCGCTGGCAACCACGACCAGATCGGCAACCGGGCCGCCGGCGACCGGCTGCGGACCCGGGTCGACGACCGGACCCTGGCCCTGGCGGCGGTGCTCACCTTCACCGCGCCGTACACCCCGATGCTCTTCATGGGCGAGGAGTGGGGCGCCTCGACACCGTGGGCGTTCTTCACCTCCCACCCCGAGCCCGACCTCGGCCGGGCGGTGACCGAGGGGAGGCGGGCCGAGTTCGCCCGGATGGCCTGGGACAGTGGCGTCGTCCCCGACCCGCAGGACCCCCGGACCTTCACCGACTCGATCCTCGACTGGAGCGAGCCGCTGCGCGAGCCGTACGCGGCCCACCTCGCCCTGGTCCACGACCTGATCGCGCTGCGCCGGGCCTGGCCCGATCTCGGCGACCCCCGACTCGCCCGGACCCGCGTCGCGCTCGCCGCCGGCGGTGACCTGCTGGTCCTCGAGCGTGGCGAACGGATCGTGGTCGCCGTCAACCTCGGCGAGGGGACAGTGGTGAGTGCCGTGGCCGGCCTCGTGCTGCTGGCCACCGGGGAAGTGGAGGAGACCGCCGTCGGTCTGCGGCTGGGGCCCCGCTCGGCGGTGGTGGTGGACCGGGCCTGAGCCCGGGCGTCGACGGCACCCTTCTGCGTGCCCGACGGCGCCGCGTCGGATGCCCACTGCGCCCGACGGTGTGCCCACAGCAGGCCTGTCCGCGGTCCCGTCCCGTATCTGCAGCGTGCCGCAGAACGCGGTGCGGCGGCTCCGGTTCGACATCCGGCCGGGGACCTGCGTACACTATCGATCTTGTCGGACGGGTAACCGTACGACGGACGGCACTAGCTCAACTGGCAGAGCATCGGTCTCCAAAACCGAAGGTTGGGGGTTCAAGTCCCTCGTGCCGTGCGAGTCCGGGGCACAGGCGTGTTCCGGGCGCGACGAGCAGTCCTCGCTGGCGCTAGAGTCGGTGATGTCGTCCGGGCCGGTCGATGGCACTGCCTTGTCGGGGCACGCCTCGACCGCCGGGGGGCACCGAGACCGGACAGGTCGCTGACCTGGCGAGACGAAGGACGATGTGTGGCAGAGGACCTGAGGGATCCGCAGGATTCCGATGATGTCGCAGCCGCCGAGGAGGGCACCCCCGACCGCCGTGCCGGCGGACCGAGTGGTCGCCGCCCCGTGCGCAGGGCCCACGATTCCTCGCGCCGTTCCGCGCTTCCCCCGTACGAGCAGAAGGCCGGCCCGATCGCCTTCGTGGGGCAGTCCGTCGACGAGCTGAAGAAGGTCACCTGGCCGACCCGGCAGGAGATGGGTGGCTCCTTCGTCGCTGTGCTCCTCTTCGTGGCGTTCATCATGGTGTTCGTCAGCCTGCTCGACACCGGGCTCGGCTGGGTGGTGCTGAAGGTGTTCGGCGGATGACGACGTACGACAACGACCGAGAGGGAAACGTGGCAGACAACGACGAGTTCGACGAGTCCGAGGTGGAGATCGACCTGGACGCGTTCGAGGACGACACCGTCGGTGACGAGCCCGACCTGGACTTCGGTCTGACGGCCGAGGAGCCGACCGACGAGGAGCTCAGCGTCGCCGATCTCTTCGGCACCGACGGGGCCGCCACGACGGCCGCCGAGCCGCAGACCGGCGCCGAGACGTCGGCCGCGGCCGAGTCGGTCGACGAGGAGTCGCTCGGCGAGGTGTCCGAGGTGTCCTCCGACGAGGAGCCGGCCGGGCAGAGCGTCGAGGAGCGTGAGCAGGACGTCACCGCACCCTCCGCTCCCGCCCGCGGCCTGGACGACGACTTCGAGATCAACCTGAACTTCGACGCGGACCAGGAGGAGGAGACCACCGCCGCGCCGGTGATGGACTTCGACGCCGAGACCGCGGTCGCCACCGCGATGGCCGACCTGCGCACCGACCTGGACAGCAAGTTCGGCGACTGGTACGTGGTGCACACGTACGCCGGCATGGAGAACCGCGTCAAGCAGAACATCGAGCAGCGCGTCACCTCCCTCAACATGGAGGACTACATCTACGAGACGGTCGTCCCCACCGAGACGGTCGTCGAGATGAAGAACGGTAACAAGAAGGAAGTCACCCGGGTCTACCTGCCCGGCTACGTCCTGGTCCGGATGGACCTGACCGACGAGTCGTGGGGCTGCATCCGGCACACCCCGGCGGTGACCGGCTTCGTCGGCAACGCCAACGACCCGACGCCGCTCACCCTCGACGAGGTCGAGAACATGATGCGGCCCTCGGTCGTGGCACGCGTCGCTGCCTCGGCAGTGGGCAAGGGCAAGCGTCCGGCCAAGAAGGTCGAGGTGCAGGACTACCAGATCGGCGACTCGATCATGGTCATCGAGGGCCCGTTCGCCGGCGTCCCGGGCATCATCACCGAGATCAACCCGAACACCCAGCGCCTCATCGCGACGGTGGAGTTCATGGGCCGCGACACCCCGGTCGACCTCACCTTCCCGCAGATCCAGAAGTCCTGACCCGGCGGCCGGTCGGCCGGCCCCAGCAGGCACGTACGAGGACCCCTCCGACCCGCGGATTACGCGGCGGAGGGGTCCTCGGGTTATGATTCGACACTGTGCGTCGTACGCCCGCCCCCGGGCGGTCCGTCCGACGCACCGGTCGGACTCCGGGCGCCCCAGCCAGGTTGCCCCGACGGCCGCCGCGTCCGGACGCCCTGCGCGTCCGCGGCGCCCGGTTCCCGCCTCCGCGGGCCTCTGTGGAGGCCCACTGCGAGGCGGGCCACCGACACCCCGGTCGCACGACCCCGTGCGGCCACCGAAGAGCTGGACGTACGTCCGCGTACGCCCATGAGCATGCACTGAAAGGACCCATCGCATGCCTCCCAAGAAGAAGGTCGCGGCGATCGTCAAGATCGCCATCAACGCCGGCCAGGCCAACCCGGCACCGCCTGTCGGTACCGCCCTCGGCCCGCACGGCGTGAACATCATGGAGTTCTGCAAGGCGTACAACGCCGCGACGGAATCCCAGCGCGGCAACGTCATCCCGGTCGAGATCACCATCTACGAGGACCGGTCCTTCACCTTCGTCACGAAGACCCCGCCGGCCGCCGAGCTGATCAAGAAGGCCGCCGGCCTGAAGAAGGGCTCGTCCAACCCGCTGAAGGACAAGGTCGCCAAGCTCACCGCCGACCAGGTGCGTGAGATCGCCACCACCAAGCTCCCCGACCTCAATGCGAACGACGTCGAGGCTGCCATGAAGATCGTGGCCGGCACCGCCCGTTCCATGGGTGTCACCGTCGAGGACTGATCCCGTTCCGGTCCGTACGAGACGGATCGGGCTCCATCCACCGGATGTGGGAGGACCGGCGCGGTCCGCACCACCACTGGTACCAGCACCAAAAGGAAACCAGCTCATGAAGCGCAGCAAGGCATATCGGGCAGCCGCCGCCCATCGCGACGAACAGGCCCTGTACTCCCCGCATGAGGCCCTGACTCTGGTCAAGGACAACGCCTCCGCGAAGTTCGACGAGACGATCGAGGTCGCGATGCGCCTCGGCGTCGACCCCCGCAAGGCCGACCAGATGGTCCGCGGCACGGTCAACCTTCCCCACGGCACCGGCAAGACGGCGAGGGTCCTCGTCTTCGCCACCGGTGCGAACGCCGAGGCCGCCACGGCCGCGGGCGCCGACGAGGTCGGCGCCGACGAACTGATCGAGAAGATCCAGGGTGGCTACCTGGACTTCGACGCGGTCGTCGCCACCCCGGACATGATGGGCAAGGTCGGCAAGCTGGGTCGTGTCCTCGGCCCGCGCGGTCTGATGCCGAACCCGAAGACCGGCACCGTGACCATGGACGTCGCCAAGGCCGTCACCGATATCAAGGGCGGCAAGATCGAGTTCCGCGTCGACCGCCACTCGAACCTGCAGTTCATCATCGGCAAGGCATCCTTCGGCATCGACCAGCTGCTGGAGAACTACTACGCCGCCGTCGAGGAGATCGTCCGCCTCAAGCCGACGACCGCCAAGGGCCGCTACGTGAAGAAGATCTCCGCGTCCTCGACCATGGGCCCCGGCGTCCTGATGGACCCGGTCAAGGTCAAGGCCGACCTCGAGGCGACCGCCTGAGTCGTCCCGGCATCGGGGCGACTTCCGGCAGCGAGGCGAGCGCCTGAGCCGCTCCGGCAAACGAGAGGCCGCCGCTGCGGCGGTTCTGCTCGTCGGACGCTGATGCAGGACTCCGCAGTGCGAGGGCCTGGTTCCGATTCTCATCGGGGCCGGGCCCTCGACCGCTGTCGGAGACCTTCCCGCCCCTACCCGGCGGCGTCGATCGCTCGGCGGCGAGTGCAGCCGCGGCGATGAGGCCTAGCCCCGTGGCGATGAGGCTGTGCGGCGATGAGGCTGTGCGGTGGTCATCGTGGTGATCGCCGATTTGCCTGTCACGGTGGCCCTCCGTATAGTTTGACGAGCTGAAGACCGCTGGTGGTCGTACGTCCGTCGTACGCCCTTAAGCTCCGCCCGGAGGCCCGCGCAGGCGAGATTCATGATTGTCCTTCGTCGGGTCCGTCCCGAGCGGCGGATGCTCCTGTGCCCCGTGCTGCGCATGGGGCTTTTTGTTTGCCCTCCGTCGGGTCGAGTCGCGGTCGAGGCGTACGTCCCGTCGGGACGTGCACACGACAGAAGTGGAAGGAGAACCATGGCGAGGGAGGACAAGGCAGCAGCTGTCGCCCAGCTCACGGAGCAGTTCGAGAGCTCTGACGCTGTTGTGCTCACCGAGTACCGCGGCCTCTCCGTGGCGCAGCTGAAGACCCTTCGGCGCGCGCTGGGCGAGGACGCCACCTACGCCGTGGCAAAGAACACCCTCATGAAGCTGGCGGCCAACAAGGCCGGCATCGACATGCTGGATGAGATCCTGACCGGCCCGAACGCCCTGACCTTCATCAAGGGTGACATCGCGGCCGTGGCCAAGGGCCTCAAGAACTTTGCCAAGGACAATCCGCTCCTGGTCATCAAGGGTGGCGTCCTGGAGGGCAACTTCCTCGACGCCAAGCAGGTCGGCGCGCTGGCCGACCTCGAGTCGCGCGAGGTCTACCTCGCCAAGCTCGCCGGCGCCATGAAGGGCAACCTCTCCAAGGCCGCCGGACTGTTCGCCGCACCGCTGCAGACTGCTGCGCGCGCCTTCGGCGCCCTGCAGACCGCTGCCGAGGCGGACCCCCTCCTCATCGCGGGCGCCGGCGAAGCGCCGGCCGCGGTGGCGACCACGGAGCCTGAGACCGCCGATGCAGCCCCGGCTGCGGAGGCCGCCGAGGCAGCGCCTGCTGCCGAATGATCCGTCAGGATCACCCACACCGCAGGCGTGGCCCGTACGGCCAGACTGCATCACACACCAAGAAGTGAGGAACCAATCATGGCCAAGCTGAGCAACGACGAGCTGATTGCCGCTTTCAAGGAGATGTCGCTGATCGAGCTCTCCGAGTTCGTGAAGCTGTTCGAGGAGACCTTCGAGGTCACCGCCGCCGCTCCGGTCGCCGTGGCCGCTGCCGCCCCGGCCGCCGCCGCTGAGGCCGCCGCCGAGGAGGAGCAGACCGAGTTCGACGTCGTCCTCGAGTCCGCCGGTGACAAGAAGATCCAGGTCATCAAGGAGGTGCGCGCGCTCACCTCCCTCGGTCTGAAGGAGGCCAAGGAGCTCGTCGAGGCCGCCCCGAAGCCGGTCCTGGAGAAGGTCGCCAAGGACGCCGCCAACGCGGCCAAGGAGAAGCTCGAGGCTGCCGGCGCCTCCGTCTCCGTCAAGTGAGCACGGCCTCGGGCCCGCGGGTCCCGAGGAGCTGACATCCGTCCTGAGGGGCGGGTCCCACACGGGGCCCGCCCCTCAGGCGTTTCCGCAGGATGGCGGCGGGCCCGGTGTCGGTCGGTGGTCGTGGTTGTCGGTCGGTGGCAGCGGAGCTGTGCGACGGTACTGGTGTTGGGCAGCTGTGCGACGGTACTGGCGTTGGCCGACACTGTGGAAGCTGTGCGACGGAAGTCCGTCGGCCAGGTCACGGACGATCGGCTGACCTGCGAATCATCGGCCAACGTCAACTTGATGGCACCCAGCGGCCTCGAGAATCGCCCGATGCCGATGCCGATGCCGATGCCGATGCAGATGCCCGATTGCCCGCCTCATGGTGGTGGTCTGCCTCACTGCCTCCGCCGGCAGTGCCCGGAGCGCCCGGATGCGCGCTTCCCGGAAATGTTGCCCCAACGAGTGTTCTCCGGACAGGTGTTGCCCCGCCACGTGCGGTCCGGACGGTGTTGCCCCGCCACGTACGCCCGGACGGTGTTGTCCGTTCGGGTGCCGATGTTGGCGAGTGTGTTGTCCCGGGTCCTGGGCACCACCGCGGCATGTTCACTGGTGCCGTGGACAGTCTGCAAGCTTCCGACCGGGACCCCGACCGACTGGTCTCGACCCCTGAACTCGCGGCGCGTGGCCTGACCCCGCATGACATCGACCGGGCGCTGGCGGACGGGTCGTTGGTGCGGCTGCGGCGGGGGATCTATGCGACGTCCCGGCCGGACACGCCCGCTGAGCGCCACCGGCAGCGGGTACGGGCGACCGTCGGCGAGCTGGGCGATGCCACCGTGATCAGTCATGTCTCCGCCGCGGTGTGGCACGGGCTCGAGGTGCCCTGGTCGGAGCTCGGTGACGCGGTCCACGTGTCACGACAGGTCGGGGGCGGCAGTCGCCGCAGCAGGCTGATCAGTCACCGAGCGCGCATTCCGACGGAGTGCATCGTCGAGATCGACGGCGTACGACTCACCTCGGTCGCGTGGACCGTGGTGGACTGCGCCCGGCTGCTGGGCTTCGCTGGTGGGTTGGTGGTCGCCGACAGCGCGCTGCGCAACCGGCCTCCCGGGCAGCGGACGGCTGGTCTACGGGACCGGATCACTGCCGTGTTGAGTGCCCAGAAGGGTCGCGGCGCCATCGCCGTGGCGCGGGCGGTCACCGCGTACGCCTCGCCGCTGGCGGAATCGGGTGGCGAGTCGGTCAGCCGCGCGGTGCTGAAGGAGATGGGAATCGCTGAACCGGTGCTCCAGTACGAGGTCAGGACACCGCAGGGGGAGTTCGTCGCGAGGACCGACATGGGCTGGCCCGAGGACAACACCGTGGGGGAGTTCGACGGGGCGCTGAAGTACGGCAGCGGTACGACGGGTGGGACAGGTGCGGCCGGGCGCCCGCCCCGCGGGGGGGGGGGGGGGGTGGGGGT